>JAZNEO010000001.1:0-4564 GCA_045588685.1 Candidatus Avelusimicrobium sp.
TATTTTTAATGTGGCAAAAAGGGGGGAATCTGCTTTGTAAAGCAACTTTGCAGACCACATGGGTCCTGCTTTATACGGGTATTTTGAAATACGGCTGGGCCATGATTTTATGGTATCAGGCCATTCGCGCGCTGGACTTAAGTAAAGTCACCGCTATCTATTTGTCCTACCCCGTATTATCTTTTGTTTTGTCTGTTTTACTCGGGATAGAAATCCCGCATCTGTATCAATTATTCGGTATGATATTAACGCTAAGCGGAGCTTACTGGATGAGCTTTATCGTACAAAAACAACAGGAGAAAAAATTATGAAAAGTCCTACTGCCGCTATCTGGATTGCTTGGTTTATCACGGCGGTCAATTTGATCGTCGCCAAATATGCTGTACCCTATATCACTTCGGCTTTATTTTTATTTTTAGCCTGCGCCGGAGCCGTTCTTTGTTTCGTGCCGCATATTACGCGCAGCCATAACTGGCATATTGTTTTCAGCAAAAAATTAATGTGGCAATATCTGGGGCTGGGCACATTAGGGACAGCCCTTCCGATGACAGTATTTATGATTGCACTTAATTACACCACGCCTACCAACGGAGCTATCCTTAATCAGTTTGAAATTATATATTCCATTTTACTGACGTGGTGGCTGCTCAAAGAACGACCCTCTTGGCGGCAAGTGGGCGGCTCTGCACTGATTATTGCAGGCGTAACAATGCTCTTGTGGCAAGCCGGATATACTGTACAGCTAAAGGGGGATTTAATGATTATCGGCTGTCTGTGGATGTTTCAATTAAGCCACATCTTTGCCAAAAAATTACCCGCAGATATGGATAGTCAAACCATCGCGTGCGTACGAGCTCTATTTGCCCTTCCGGCCTTATTTTTTCTTATAATATATGTAGCCATTACGCAGGGGATACAATTTACGCCAAATAGCATTTTATGGGGCACGTTAGCCTTTACAGCTATTCTTAACTATTTTATCGGTAATAGCTTTTGGTATTACGCTATACGCCATATGGACTTAAGCAAAGCAACCGCTATTATTTTGTCCTACCCCGTAATGACTTTCATTTTGTCGGCTTTATTGGGGTTAGACCGTTTTACCATGTTAAAAGTAGCCGGCCTTGTTTTAGCTATGGGCGGTGCGTATATCGTAACCGGACTCATTGCCCCGAAAGGAGAAAAGAAATGAAAAAATTAGTTTTATTTGATTTGGACGGCACCTTAGTATATACTGGACAGGCTGGCCGTAGTGCTTTAATCCAAGCGATAAAATCTCTATATGGCCTCACGCCTAAATTTGAACACAGTTTAATTTCCGGCCGTACCGACACCGACAATTTTTCTATCGTATATGAGCTGGTCAAGCACAAAAAGGCCTCTAAAGCTGAAATTAAAAAAATTCATAATAAATACTTGGAATTTTTACCGCTAGAAATAAAGAAATCGCTCAAAAATAAATCCTATAAATTAGTGCCGGGTATCAAGAAATTATTAGAAAGACTGGCACACGAAAAAGAGATTGCTCTTGGTTTAGGTACCGGCAACATTGAACAAGGCGCTTATATTAAACTGGAGCCCTCCGGTTTATTGCCCTACTTCACATTTGGCGGTTATGGAGAAGACGGACACACGCGCGAAGAAATGTTAACAGCCGCAGTCAAACGCGCTGAAAAAAAATTCAAAAGCAAATTTGCCGCCGACCAAGTATATGTAGTGGGGGATACGCATCGTGATGTACTGGCGGCCAAGGCGTGCGGTTTTCATAGCGCGGCCGTATTATGCGGCTTTGGAGATGTAACACGATTACGACAAGCCGCCGCGGAATTGGAATTGGCTGACTTCAAAGATTTAACCACCTTCTGCGTATGGCTGGGTATCAGCACGGACCCGAAAGGGGTCAAACGCGGCATTTATATTTCACCGGCCAGCGCAATTGAACACGTATTTTTCAGCCGAACAGGCATTGATGAAGACCGTCTGAAAATGCTAAAAATAAAGAAGTATGAAGATTTGCCTTCCGGCACGATTATGTAGGAGTTAGTATGGAATGGTACACCGCAGCGGAAAAATTTAATCAAGCCCTAGCCTCCACAGACCCTACTCCGGGCGGAGGAGCGGCAGCAGCTATGGCCGCTGCTATGGGTTGCAGTTTGGCACTGATGGCCGCCCAAACTACCTGTCGCAGAAAGACTACACTTCCGGAGGTAAAAGGCCGGCTGGAAAATGCAATACATAAATTAGCCGCACTAAAAAATCAGCTCAACCATTTAATCGAAGAAGACGGAGCCGCGTATGCCGCTTATGTAGTAGCGGCTAAATTGCCTAAAGAAAATCCTACACGCTTTCAAGCCATGCAAGACGCGCTGGCATATGCCGCACGGATTCCGGCAGACACTGCCACCACGGCTATCACCTGTTTAAGAGAATTGGACGCTATTAAAGAAGATATCGCCCCTGTTATTTTATCGGATATTTATTGCGGGCAATATTTGTTAAAAAGTGCCGTCCGGTGCAGTGTGGAAAACATTCGGGCCAATTTGGCCTTTATTGTCAATGATGAATTGGCAGAAAAACTCAACAAGCAAATAGAACATTTTCTAAAATCTTGCTAAAAGGGTAATATATGACTGAGAAATCAACCAAACGTAGCGGAATGCTGGGAACTATTTACAAAATGTTGCCTAATATTGACGACGATTATGCCGCCAAATTAGTCTATACGTTGGAAAGCACCAAGACATTACCTCGTTTGCAGCAAGATATCGCAGATATCGCCGCCCAATTGGGCGAAACGAACGCCATGGCTGATACTATTGTAGCCAAGATTTTATTAGATGAAATTACATTGCCGGCGGCATTGCGTCAGTTACGTGTATATAACAATGCCATTGCCATTTCCGAATTAACAAATGCACTAGATTGCTCTTCGCAAGATACGGATTTATTGCTTAATTATTATGCCTCTTTTGGTTCACGCCGGTTCTTTGATACGGAATTTGCCGCCGCCTTAAAGGACGTACGCGACGACAAAACCATGCCGGATGCCGACAAAGCACAACATGCCTTAAATATTCTGTTATCCTTTGCCACTAATGACTTAAAGGCACATCCCCAATTGCCGGAAACCAACAAAAAAGCCATTTATAAAGTAGCGGACAAATATCACTTATCCGTACAAACAACAGCTTCTTTATTAAACACTTTTACCGTCTGTGGTGCGGCCGACTTTATGCAACTATTTACCACCTTGTTTGAAGAGTTACAAAAAATAAATTCGAATGAAAAACTCAATGCTTCTTTAGCCGCCAAGACCATGCTGTGTTCGATCACGCCCAAAGATGCGCAAGCAATTACGTTGACTTCCAATTTGCTCAACGACCAAATTTTAGAAGAAGATTTGATGATTATTGCCTGCCGTTATTTGAAGGAAAAAACACCGCAAGATATCGTTGACACATTTGATGCCGTGCTCAAACGTTTGCCGCACGTACAACAAAAAGAAGAAAATCTGGCGCTGGCAGTACAAGTACTGTTAGACGGCACGGAAGCAACGTTTGAAAAAGCACAGAAAAAAGCTTCTCTTAGACGGGAACGCATCTTATTATGCAATGCATTGTCTTTACAAGATACCTTCGCCGGCTACGAACATGAACTAGCTCAACACTTCGCCGGACAAAAAGATTTTGAACAAGTACAAGCGGAAATTACAGAAGTATTAGCTCAACTTCCCTATTGCCAAGATCCGCTGGAAAATAAAGAATTAGCCTGCAAAGTTTTATTAGGCACCCTCAGTCAAACCGAGGCTCAACAACAAGCGGAATATCTGCGGGATTTGAAGGCAAAAACATTGACAAAAGGGTTGGCTCCGCGAGTACTTAAAAATTATTTAGGCACTAAACCGGCTGATGAAATTATGGCTTTCTTTGAACAAACATTGTCTTCCTATACATTTTGGAAATCCAATCAGTCCGCCCACGAATTTGCACTGCAGGCACTGGTAGAAGAATTAAACGGTACTTCGAATGCCACCATTTCAAAATTTGTACTGGAAATGCTGGAAAATGGCACCTCACTTGAATTAGTGGGAGATATGTTGGTCAACATTCATCAACATAAAAACAATCCGGAAGAACTAGCTAAGCTGCTGGCCATGTATCAGAAAGCTCGCTTAAGTGCCAAGGAAAAAGAAGATTTTACAGAAAAGTAAAAAAGCCGTGCAAAGTATTGCTAATTTTGCTATGCTGTTAGCATGGGTAAGTTATCTTGCGTATTAGGGTGAAAAAAGAATGAAATACTGGGTCTATATTAATGATAAAGTAGTGGGTCCTTATGAAGAAGGCCAATTAGCATCATTGGAAGGGTTCTCTCCCGATACTTTGATTTGTGCAGATGGTGGAAACCAAGAATGGGTAAAAGCCAACTCTGTGTTTGATTTTGGTACTCCAAATACATCAGCCGCTTCTGCTGTGCAAGAGATGGCTATGCAGCAGCCTGTCTCTTCAACAGCAACACAAGCGACTATGGATGCAGCGGCTGTACAAGTTTTAATTGATAAAATTGA
>JAZNEO010000002.1:0-1840 GCA_045588685.1 Candidatus Avelusimicrobium sp.
TGGGGCCTTTTATTCCTAACCCGGACACCCCGCTCAAAGATGCCCCTCTTCCGCCCTTAACACTTGCCTTAAAAGTAATGGCCTTAACGCGGCTCTTACTGCCGGACATCAATATCCCGGCTACGACCGCTATGGAAACCATTGAGCCGCACGGGTGCATGAAAGCCCTGCAGGCAGGGGCCAACGTCGTAATGCCCAATGTGACCGAGGGGGATGCACGGCTCCATTATGCGCTTTACCCGGGCAAAGCCTGCGCGGGAGAAGATCCGTCCAAATGTCGCGGTTGTTTAACGGCCCAACTAACTGCCATTGGTCGCACCGTCTCCACCGGTTACGGTTTTCATAAAAAAGTCTCCAAATAATTTGCTACACTGAATTTTCACACAAAAAACGCAAGACGAAAAGTCTTGCGTTTTTTTACCAGAGAATAGTTGCTATTTTGCGGCGACTTCTAAAATACGCAACATTAAGTGAAATACTTTCTCACTCCAGCCCAAGCTCAGCCACTCGTACGGGCCGTGTGGGTTTTCATACGAAGCAAAAATATTCGGCGTAGGCAGACCGCGCAAAGACAGTTGCGCCCCGTCGGTGCCGCCGCGGGCTTGAATGAGTGAATAATCAATCTTTTCCGCTTTCAAAGCCGCCTCTAATACTTGCATGGCTTGCGGTTTTTCCTTCAGCACCTCACGCATATTGCGGTATTGTTTGGTAATGCTCAAATGAATTTTAGCATTGGGATATTTGGCCTGTTTCGCCGCTACCAAATCGGCCAAGTCTTTTTTAAACTGTTCAAATTGGGCTAAATCGTGGTGGCGGATAATGCCCTTTAACGTAGCTTTATCCAGTTGCGCCTGCATATTTAGAAATAAAATAAACCCTTGCTCGCCTTCGGTAGTTTCGGGTAGTCTGTCTTCCGGCCAAGAGGAAACAATATCCGAACCAATACGCACCGGGTTAGCCATAAAATCTTTGGCAGAGCCGGGGTGGCAGTTTTTACCTTCTATTTCAATGACAAAACTATCGGCATTAAAATTGCCACAATCTATTTTTTCCAAATCGGCGCCGTCCACCGTATAAGCAAAATCGGCTTTAAAACGTTCCAAATCAAAATGGGTAATGCCGGTGCCGGTTTCTTCGTCAATGGTAAAAGATACTTTGACCGGGCCATGTTTCACTTCGGGGTGGGCCAATAAATATTCGCCCAACGTCATAATCAGCGCAATACCGATTTTATCATCCCCGCCCAGCAACGTGTTACCATCTGCGGTCACCAAATCATGCCCGATACATTTAAGTAGAGAAGGGGCACTTTTGACCGATAAAATCATATTTTTGGCTTGATTAATGACAAGGTCTCCACCTTGATAATTTTCATGTAACACCGGGCGAATGTTTTTGCCGCAATAGTCTTCCACCGTATCCATGTGCGCCAAAAAACCGATAGACGGCGCGCCGGATACATTGGCCGGTATTTCGCCAAATACAAAACCGTTTTTATCAATCTCTACGTTTGAAAATCCGATTTCTTTCATTTCCGCGGCTAAGGTTTTGCCAAAGGCCAACTGGGTGTCTGTCGTCGGTACAGTTTGGCTGGCGCCGTGGCTGGTGGTGTCTATAGAAACATAACGGACAAAACGGTCATAAATCTTTTTTTGCAACTGATTCATAAAATTCTCCTAGCAATCTCTTTTTAATATTATATAATTTATACATCTGCTTTACGAGGAGCTATTATGAAAAAAATAATTTGTCTGTTTGTAGTGCTTTGTTGTTTAGGCGCGTGTAAAACTATTGAAGAAGCCAAGGCTTTTGCCAATTGTAAGTATACGATCGTAGCAGT
>JAZNEO010000003.1:0-13155 GCA_045588685.1 Candidatus Avelusimicrobium sp.
CTTAAATTGTTCTTTAGCGGTGTATTGTGAAAAAGTACCGGTGCGGGTGCTGGGAGTGGACACGCCGGAAATAAAAGGTAAAACAGAAAAAGAAAAACGCCTTGCTAAACAAGCCAAGACGTTTACTCAAAATTTCTTAGAAAAAGGGCCCATTTCTCTTTCTAATTGTCAGCGAGATAAATACTTCCGCCTTTTATGCGACGTAACCAACGGCCAAGGCCAAAATTTAGCCAAAGAGCTCATCAAACACAATTTAGGCTACGAATACTGGGGCGGCACCAAATCCACCCGATATCAATAGGCCGAAATCGGCAATTTGTACTCTTATAAATCCTTAAAATTATTCGGGTCCATATAATACGGGTCACAGGTAATTCCGCGAGAGGCACAGCTAGGAGCTTTGCCGCAGTATGCGCCACAACAGCAAGACGTCTCATCATAAGAGGTAGCTGAACCTGACCCCATCCCCCCAGCATTTCCATTATGCAAACTTGTTTCTGTATCTTGATAATGATTTCCACATGAAGAAGGGGCATTGGCATAACAAATAGAACCGTTTGTAAATACAGCAAATGCACAGCCGCCCCAACCATATAAACCTTGCGCATTGGATACACAGACACTGCCATTTGTAAAAATATTACCCATACAAGTTCTGCCTGAAGTACTAATGCATGCTCCTTCATCAAATTGAAAACTGTTACAACTTACAGCTCCATCATCTCCAATGCAAATACTTCCTTGATCCAGTTCTTTGCATCCCCCTCCGTTCTGGACAACATTTCTATTATTTGTATATATACATTGATCATTATTGGACGCCACTCCCCCCGTCACATCTACGGATTGACAACGCTCGGCAGTCGTTTTATAACATTTTGTTTTAGTGCTGCTCCAGGAACGTGAGGCATTGCCGCAAATTTCTTTGGTAATATCTTGGTCTAATAAATATCCTACATAGCCGTCTTGTTCCGTTAATTCTTGACCCATTAGGAGTTTGCTGCATAATTTATTTGCGCGCTCATCATTTTTTAATGCTTCACAATGCAGTTGCCCGGCAAATTTGGGACTGTCATCTAAATAACTGGCTAAGCGTACATTAGCTAACTTACTGTTCGTAACGCGTATCACATTGGGGTCAGCGGTATTATTGGGCGTGAGTAAGGCAAACGTTAAATCCGCATTGTTCATGGTAACATCCAAATTAGCCATATTATCTGTATAAGACCCATTAGTCATTTTGATGGCTTCTTCGGCATCCTTAATGGCTTTAGCACCCGGCAACATAGTGCTCCAATGGCTTTTATCCACCGCCCCTTGATACATGGGAATAGCAATGGCTGATAAAATACCGATAATGAGAACGACAACTAGTAGCTCTACTAGGGTAAAGGCGTATTTGCGCGCATATAGGTCGGGGGCTACCCCGACATAATCCGCCCTGTTCTGACTCCTGTCGGGTAAAACCCGACCTATAAGGCTATTCATGCCCGGACTGGCTGTCAGGCAAATGACTGACCTACTTTTTATCTTGCTATTTTTCATGTTCGTTCTCCTTTTTTAATTCTGTTTTTGGAGAACGGACATAGAAAACGGCTGCTATATCCGAGCCTAGACAGTGACCCCAACATAACAGCCGTAGTTTGCCGCGCCCGAAGGCGTGGCAAACATTTGGCACAGCACAATGGGCTTGCAATTCCCGTTGTACCGTGCCTCTTAATCGGCTGTTTTTGGACTGTCTATGGCCTTTGGGTTCCCAAAAGCTATCCGCGTACCTGTTACGCGGCCCCAAAAACAGTATCAAATTGTATCTAAGCCCCTGTATCGGCTTATTGAACTCTTCTTTTTCTCCTTACGTGCAATTTACTATTTATAACATAGCAAATTTTACCTTGCAAAACAAAAATTTAATTCTTTGAGCCGTAATGCAAACGATACCACTGCAGTAAAATCAAAGTTTTGGCATCGTGGATTTTTCCTTTTTCAATCATTTCATACACTACACGTAGCGGAAATTTTTTTAAATTAATAAATTCGTCTTCATCCGGCGCATCTTTGCCGCGGGTCAGGCCCGTTGCCACATACAGGTGCAGTTCTTCATTGGAAAAAGCATTGCTGGGATGAAACATCAATACTTCTTTGATCTTTTTGGCGCTTAGTCCGGTTTCTTGTTTTAGTTCGGCTTTGGCACACGCCAAAAAAGTCTGCCCCTTTTCCCGCTTTCCGGCCGGAATTTCCCAAGTTACTTTGCCAATAGGATAGCGGTACTGTTGCACCAAATACACGTGCTCATTTTCCACGGGCAGTATCCCGCAGGCACCGCGATGGTCAAAATACAAACGCGTGGAAGTATGACCGTTAATCAAACGCACGGTATCTAATTTAACTCCCAGCACTCCTCTATACAAAGTCTTACTGGACACTTTGGTTTCTTTTAATTTACTATAATGAGACATATAAGTATCTTATAATATTGGCCGGTATCTATGAAAGAATTTGTCCATTTACACAATCATTCTGAGTACTCCTTGTTAGACGGTATGTTGCGCATTTCCGAGCATCATAAACCTTCCCGCTTTCTAAAAGGACTGGCCGAACAAGGCATCAAATCGCTGGCTATTACAGATCATGGAAATATGTATGGGGCTTTGGATTTCTATGAGTCTGCCCGTGGAGCCGGCCTCAAACCTATTGTGGGGTGCGAAGTCTATATCACAGAAGGAAAGTATACCGAAAAAGACAAATCCCGCACCGGCCATTTGACGTTGTTGGCCAAAAATCATCAAGGATACCTTAATTTAATGCAGCTCAATTCCGAAGCGTGGGTCAACGGATTCTATTATCATCCGCGTATTGATAAAGAATTGCTGGCAAAATACTCGGAAGGATTGATTGCTTTATCGGGTTGTTTGAAGGGATTTGTTTCCCAATATGCCCTAACCGCTCCTTTTGAAAAAACCTGTGCCGTAGCGCAAGAATATGCCGACATTATGGGCCCCGGCAATTATTACATTGAGCTGATGGACCACGGCATCAAAGAAGAGCAAGAGGCCCTTCCTATTCTTAAAGAAGTAGCCAAAAAATTAGGTCTTAAAACCGTAGCCACCAACGATTGCCACTACGAAAAACAGGAAGACTGGGAAGCGCACGACGTCAACCTTTGCATCTCTACGGGCAAAACGTTGGCCGACCCGCAACGGCTTAAAATGACCACGCACGACTTGTATTTTAAAAGTCCGGATGAAATGTATGCGCTTTTTGCCCATACGCCCGAAGCGTTAACTACTACCTTAGAAATTGCCGAAAAGTGCAATTTAGAGTTTCCCAAACACGGTTTTATTTTACCCAATTTTGATATTCCGCCGCAGTATCCCAATTCTGCCGAGTATTTCAAGGCACTGTGCCGCGAAGGTCTTAATAAAAAAATGCACGGAAACGTGCCGCCGGAATATCTCAAACAATTAGAGTTTGAATTTGACGTTATTATTAAAATGGGCTTTGACTGTTACTTCTTAATTGTGCAAGATTTTATTCATTGGGCACGCCAGCATGATATCCCTATCGGCCCGGGACGCGGCAGCGGCGCGGGCAGTATTGTGGCCTATAGTTTAGACATTACGCGCGTGGACCCCATTAAAAGCAAACTGCTGTTTGAACGCTTTTTAAATCCGGACCGGGTGAGTATGCCGGATTTAGATATCGATATGTCCGACACCGGGCGCGAACGCGTCATTGATTACGTGCGCCAAAAATACGGCGCCGATAAAGTTTCCCAAATTATTACTTTCGGTACGATGAAAGCCAAATTGGCGGTGCGCGACGTGGCCCGTGTAATGGGTATTAGCGTTACGGAAACCAACCGCGTGGCCAAAATGATTCCCAATGATCCCAAAATTACTTTAGATGATGCTTTAAACAACATCAAGGAATTACAAGTAGAAGTAGCAAATAATCCCACTTCCAAACAGCTCTTTGATATGGCACGCAAAATTGAAGGCCTTAAACGCCATACCGGTATCCACGCGGCCGGTGTGCTGATTACCAAGGAATCCGTTTCCCATTATGTGCCGCTGGCCCGCGGAGCCAAAGATGCCATTACCACCCAATTTGAAGGAGAGCCTTGCTCCAATTTAGGCCTCTTAAAAATGGACTTTTTAGGACTGCGCACCTTAACGGTCATTGATAATGCCGAAAAATTGATCCGGGCGCGACACAATCCTAATTTCGATATTAATGAAATTCCGCTAGATGATAAAAAAACCTACGATTTATTGTGCGCGTGCCAAACCTTGGGTATCTTCCAATTAGAAAGCGGCGGCATGCGGGATTTAATTAAAAAACTGCAACCCACCCAATTTGCCGATATTTCCGCTTTGGTGGCTTTGTATCGTCCGGGCCCTATGGAGTCGGGCATGATGGATATGTTTGTCCGGCGCAAGAGCGGGCAAGAAAAAATTACCTATGAAACCCCGCTATTGGAAAATGTATTAAAAGACACCTACGGTTGTATGCTCTATCAAGAGCAAATTATGCAAATTTCCAAAGTACTGGGCGGTTTTACCCCCGGAGAAGCTGACACCCTGCGCAAAGCCATGGGTAAGAAAAAATTGGAAGTGATGGAGCAGTTCGGTAAGAAATTTATTGCCGGAGCTAAAGCCCACAATATACCGGAAAAAACAGCGGCTCATATTTACGATCAAATGAAAGCCTTTGCCGGATACGGTTTTAATAAATCCCACTCCTATGCTTATGCGTTAGTATCTTATCAAACCGCTTACTTAAAGGCTAACTATCCTATCGAATTTATGTGCGCGGCGCTAACCAACGAAATCGGACACAATGCCATTGGAGCCGACGATAAAGAAAATAAAATTGCCACTTATTTGGAAGAAGCCAAAAAAATGGGATTTGAAATTTTACCGCCGGATATCAATAAATCCCAACCTGAATTTTCCGTAGAACAAAAAGACGGAAAAGAATATATCCGCTACGCTTTGGAAGCGATTAAAAATGCCGGTACGGAAGGATGTATTTCCATTGCAAACGAAGCCAAGAAAAAACCCTTTGAATCTTTAGAAGATATGTGCGCCCGTATTGACCTTTATCAAGCCAATAAAAAGACTATTGAAAGCTTGACCAAAGCAGGCGCGCTGGATAGTTTACTGCCGGACAAAGACCCCAAAGAGGCCCGCGCAATTCTGCTAAGCCAAATTGATGAGGCAATAGATACCGCCCACTTGATTGCCAAAGAACAGGAAAATTGTGCAGCCAGTTTATTTGGCGACGACTTTTCAGCCACCATGACGCTCAAGAAAAAAGAGTCCGTTAACCCCGTTCGTCCGTTAACCCAAAACGAATTATTGGGATACGAAAAAGAAGTGATGGGAATTTACTTTAGCGGGCACCCTATCGCCCGCTATCAATCATATTTTTCACGCCTAAATTGCGTGGATATTAAAACAATTCTAGACGGGAAAGCCTCCGGCAGACTCAATGTAATTGGTATTGTAACCCGTATGAAAAAACGGCAAAATAAGCAAAAGAAGGAATGGGCACAATTTGTAATTGAAGATTGCACGGGTTCTATTGCCATCAATGCTTTTGCCCGCACATGGGAACAAGTAGGCCACAAAATTACTTCCAACAGCATTTTGTTTTTCTCCGGAGACGTGCGTATTGATGACGAGAGTGCACGGGTGGAAATGAATTTACAGGATGTAGGCAATGTAACGGATTTAATTGCCAACATTGCCACTAAGCTAACGATACGGCTTTCCGCCGATTACGAGCCGGCCCAATTGCAAAAACTCAAGCTCCTCTTAGATGCTGCTAAAGGAGTAACTAAGGTATATTTAGAAGTTCCCTCCAAGCAAGATCCTTCTAAACTACACCGGATTCGCACGGATAAATCTATTATGGTGCACCGCGCACTACTGGAACACTTAGAAAATACATTGGGTGAAAAAGCGTGGAGTTTTGAATAGTTGATCCGTTGTGATATCAAAAGGCCACCGCAAACTTTTTTCAGTGGGAACCTCAAAAACTAAAACTGATAACTAAGACCTATAGTACCTTCCTGCCGAATACGTGGACCTTCAAACAGAAAATTATCCCATTTCTTCCGGTCATAATGGATGACATAATCGCCAAACAAGAAAAGATGCTTCCACAGACGTACTGTTCCCCCGATTCCGCCCACAAATACCAAACTCTTTTGATCAAAATCGCGATGTCGACGTTTGAGGTGACTTTGCTGATCAGCTTGTCCGATTCCCGCTAGTAGATACAGTTGCGGTTCTGTATGAGGGGTCAGGATCACTTTGAGCAATACTTCCCATTCGTCGCGTTCAAAGGCTGTGAGTGTTTTTGTCTTCATATCAGCCGATTTGAGTTGTTCTGCCCCTAAACCAACCGCTATAACTTCGTTAAAGTAAAAAAATCCTCTCAGTTGCCACCCATGCATCGCTTGTGAGATAGAGTGATTTTTCTTGTCTTGTATTTCTCCGGTGGACAACACGCCGGCCACGTCTATCTCAAACAAAGAAAGACGAGGAGTAGGAACCTTTTCTTCGTGCACTTGAGGGATAGGCCGGTAAACGCGATAACTTTGTGCCTGACTTTTAGTTGCGATAAGACACAAAAGTCCTGATAAGATTATTACACCATACCAGTAACGCCCTAAGAATAATTGCCGAACCATAGACGTTTATTTTATAAAAAGTACTTTTGGGATTTATATAATGTTTTTCTAAAGTAAAAAACAGTCCTTTTAGATTAGGTGCATAGACGGAACTTAGTTATAAAAATAAGGTTTTTTTGCTGTAATATCCTCTCAGAATATCTGCCCTCAAGTGAAATATGGTATAATAAAAGTAGATTTAAGCCCAGTTGGCGCAGGGCTAGTAAAATCAAGTTCGTTCCCGACAGGGAACGCGCGCCGAAGTAAAAAGTTGCGGTTCATACAGAGCTGTGTTTAGTTGTATCAATCGTTTTAAGCCCAGTTGGCGCAGGGGTAGCGCGTTCCCTTGACATGGGAAAGGTCATAGGTTCAAATCCTATACTGGGCAAATTTAAAATGCCGCCGAACAGGCGGCTTTTTAATTTGGTCAGTAAGTGATACCAACTGCTTGGTATCACGTTAGGATTTGAAAGCCGGAGCGATGTTTTTGTTTGAGCCGCAACGATTGGCGGCGAAAGGCAAAAACCGCGAGGCGGGGTCGCGGGCGGTGAGGGTCAACGAGCCGACTTGTGACCAAAACTATACTGGGCACCATTTAGAGTCCCCGTTTTACGACGGGGATTTTGCTTATCATTCTTTCTTGATTGTTTCTTGGGCTGAAAAACTGTCCTCTTACACCTAGTCCTATCCCTTAGAAAGTTTAATGAGAAAAATGCTCCAAAATATCCTCTGCCGAAGTGAAGTTACCGGAATTCATATAATATGGATCGCAGGTTTTACCACGGTCTGCACATGCAGGTTTAGATCCACAGTAAGCTCCGCAACAGCAGGAAGTGGAATCAAAGGAAGAATTACAAGAATTTGTGCCGTTGGCATAACAAATAGAATCATCTGTAAAAGTAGCGTAATTACAACCGCTTGCCGTTCCATTTCCGACACAAATACTTCCATTTTGATAGGTGCTGTGCCATCCACAATCTGTGTTATTGTTACAAATAACAATTCCTTCGTCAACGGTTGTACGACTCGATCCACAGGAAGCACCGGCACTTGTGGGGGTAACTACGGTATTAATGGAAATACATATTCCTCCTGAATTTATTTTTAAAGGATCTCTGCACCCGTACCTTGCTCCTCCTGTTACAATACAGGCTCCTCCATTTTCTATTGTTAGCCCCATGCAGCTATTTGTTTCTGTGAAACAAATTTCTTCACTACCTATTTTTTTATTATTTTCATTTTCATACCCACACTGGTCATCCATACTGGCTACTACGCCCATCCCTAAATCTGTACAACGTGTAGCAGTATCTTTATAGCACTTTGTTTTGCTTGTACTCCAAGAACGGCTCGCATCTTTACAAGTGGCTTGCGTAATTTCTTGATCTAACAAATATCCCGTATATCCATCGATAGAGGTCAATTCTTGTCCGTTGAGTAACTTTTCACAAAGTCGGTTTGCGCGCTCGTCTCCGGTAAGTGCTTCACAATGTAACTGCCCGGCAAACATCGGGCTATCATCTAAGTAACTGGCTAAGCGCACATTGTCTAATTTACTGTTCGTTACTCTAATCACATTTGGGTCAGAGGTGTTATTGGGAGTGATTAAGTTAAATGTCAAATCATTGTTTTCCATCGTCACGTCTAAATTAGCCATTTCACTCGTATATTCTCCGTTGCTCATTTTAATGGCTCCCTCCGCGTCTTTTATCGCTTTGGCTCCGGGGAGCATCGTGCTCCAATGGCTCTTATCTACTGCTCCTTGATACATCGGGATTGCAATAGCAGATAATACCCCAATAATCAGAACTACGATTAATAGTTCTATTAAGGTAAAGGCTTTCCTTGACATTTTTATTCTCCTGTTTAATAAGCTTAAAACGCCCATAGCACAACGTTTAGAGACTCAGTGCCTTGAAAAACAGCGGCGTTCCAAGAAATCGTAGCAAAAAAAAAAAACAAGTCAAGCCTTTTTTATTTCCCGACGAGAAAACAACAAAATACCCGGGAACGCATACACGTTCCCGGGTAACGAAATAACAAAAAATCTTCTACTTTCCCATTCGTTCTTTTTGTTTCATTTCCCGCCAGACGGCTAAGGCCTCTTCCGGGGTAGCGGCTTTGGCGTGATCGCCAAACACATGGGGGTGCCTCCGATGGAGTTTTTCATCCAAGTAACCGATCACATCTTCTATCGAAAACTTCCTTTCTTCGTGGGCAATTTGAGCGTGCATCAATACCTGCAGTAACACATCCCCCAGCTCTTCTTTCATATTTTCATCATCTTTCTTTTCGATAGCTTGCACCAATTCTTCGCTTTCATTACGAAGGCATTTAATTAAACTCTCATGGGTTTGTTTTTTATCCCACGGGCACCCCTCCGGCCCGCGCAGAGTGGCAATCGTATGCACCAATTCCTCAAATTTTGTTTTCATATTCTCTCCAAAAATGCTATACCATTATTATATGAAAATAAACTTTAAACTGGCGCTGAGCGCACTTTGCATCTTATTGCTCGTTACTTGTGTGACCGCACAAGTAACCATTGTCAAACAAGAAGGCAACAAAATCTATTTAGACACTTCCGAATATAATCGAAAAGTATCGGTAGGAGATACATTCAAAATTATTCTCTCACAAGAGAAATTAACCAATCCCAAAACCGGCAAAGATTTAGGCCTTATCAATCATTATTCCGAAGAAGGAAAAATTGTAGAAGTGCAACCGCTATACGCCGTCGGGCAAATACCCGTTGCGGGTCAATACGCCGGCAAAGAAGCCGTCTTAGAAAATCATATATCTGCGCCGGTCTCTCTCAAAACTACTACAACGGCCGATGCTCCGGTTACGGCTGTGGTTGCGCAGTCCACCCGTAAAGCTACTTCTTATCAAGTAATCGAACGGGAAGTAATCAGCGCGGTAAAAGCAGATTTGTTACCTTTCCCTGAAGAAGAAATTGCTGTGCTGGACAGAAAAGGAAATTTGGTATTGTATTCCGTATCGGGAGAGCTGTTGCAAGAACAATCCTCTTACCCGTTGCCCGTCGGCTACAAACCGCTCTCTTTGTCAGCGGCCGACGTAATGAACACCGGATATGCCCAACTCTTTGTCGCGGTATATCAAGAACAAGAACAAAAAATTTCCACGTGGGTATTTGACGTACAAAATAAAGAATTTAGCCGTCAGGCTGTATTGCCTTATTTTGTAAAAGAATTGGGGTGCGGCGATGACAAAGAAATCTACGCACAAAAACCTTTCATTAGCGGGGCAAAACCCGGCGACGCCCACGAGCTGGACTATGAAAACGGACGCTTTTCATTAGACAAAGATTCCTTTTCCACCCGGGGAAATTGGTTAACCGGTATAAATGAATATGAAATTCAAAATGAAGAAACAGAAAATTTTGTCTACACGGCCTACAACGGGGTATTACGCCTGCGCTTAAACAGCGGAAAATATATTGACAGCCCGGACCAATTTGCCACTGCCCCGAATCGGATTAAATACAAACAAAAGATCCTTCCTTTTTATCCTTCCATCCAAGTGTACGGACCAAAAGGCCATGCCACCTTGGCAGCTATTGAAAATACGTCCAAGCTGGGGATTCTTTCGGAACAATTTGGGCAATACAACGGCGGGAAACTCCACTTTTTAAGTTACCAAAATGGTCGTTTGGCAATTGACGAAACCATGGAATTAAGCGGTGTTGCCTATGACACCAATTGCACCGCCCGTGGCATTTTAATTCCGCAAGTCCTAAGTAGCGGACAAACTATTTTGACTGAAATTTATAGATAATCGGAGCATATATGGAAAAAGAAAACGAAGTAATCAAACTATTAGATAAAGGTTTTATTCGGTTGGTAGATTTTATGGGAAGCGATAACCGCGTGGTGAGTTCGGCGCGGGTTTCTTTTGGCGGCGTGTCGAAGGGAGAAGAGCAAGATAAACGCTTAATTAAATATCTGCTGGAGCACCGCCATCACACTCCGTTTGAACACTGCTACTTTCAATTCCATGTTTGTTGTCCGATCTATGTGGCCCGCCAATGGATGCGCCACCGCTGGGGTTCCTTCAATGAAATAAGTGCCCGCTATACCCAAGTAAAAGATGAATTTTACATTCCGTCTGTTTTCCGCGGACAGGATATTAAAAACCGCCAAGGTTCCGTAGCGGCGGATTTTGACAATGAAACATTACGCAAATTGTACGAAGAAAGCGTAGAGGCCTCTTTTGCCGCGTACAATAAATTGATTGAGGCCGGCGTGGCACGCGAGATGGCTCGCGGGGTACTGCCTGTTTGCCAATATACGCAATTTTATTGGAGCGTAAACGCCCGCAGTTTGTTAAACTTTTTACAACTGCGCACCGATGGACATGCTCAATATGAAATCCGCGTATATGCCGATGCCATTGCACAGATTTTCAAAGAAAACATGCCGTGGTCGTGGGAAGCGTTTGAAGCATTAAACAAAACTTTACCCCTCGGCGCAGAATAAAATTATAACAGGGAGAAAAACTATGAAAGTACTGGGTATTATTATGGCCGGTGGAAAAGGCGAACGTCTCTATCCGCTGACCAAAGAACGTTCTAAACCGTCGGTTCCATTCGGCGGAAAATACCGTATTGTGGATTTCGTACTGTCCAATTTTGTCAATTCCGGAATTTTTTCTTCCTACGTGTTAGTACAATATCTGTCCCAAAGTTTAATCGAGTATCTGCGCACCACTTGGCGCACGGAAGGTTTAATTCCCGATCACTTTTTAACTTGCGTACCGCCGCAAATGCGTATGGGAGAAATTTGGTATCGTGGCACGGCTGATTCCGTCCGTCAAAATATTAATTTAGTGCGGGATTTTGCACCGGACTTGGTAGCTATTTTCGGAGCGGATCACATCTATCGTATGGATGTGCGGCAAATGATTGATTTTCACCTCAAAAATAAAGCCGACGTAACGGTAGCTGCCAACACAGTTTCAATTAAAGAAGCCTCTGCCTTTGGGGTACTGGGTACGGATGATAATCACCGGATTGTTCAATTCGATGAAAAACCGGCTAAACCCCGTCCTATACCGGGCAACCCAAAAGCCGCTTTTGCTTCCATGGGTAATTATATTTTCAATGCAGACGTCTTGCTTCAGGTCTTACAAAAACGATTTTGTGATGTGCCATCCTTGGATTTTGGCAAACATATTTTACCGAAAATTCTGTCGGAATATCGCACATTTGCCTATGACTTTCAAAGCCAAGTCTTGCCTGGAATTAAACCCTATGAAGAGCAAGGGTACTGGCGGGATGTGGGAACCATTGAATCTTTTTGGCAAACCAATATGGATTTATTGGGCACCCATCCTAAATTAGATCTCAATAATCCAAAATGGCCTATTAATACTTCCGCTTTCCGCGTTCCACCTACGCAATATATCGGCGGAACTGTAGCTAATTCTATGATTAGTAACGGATGTATTATTCATCCAAAATCAACCATTAAAGATTGTGTTCTTTCCAGTAATGTCATTGTGCATGAAGGAGTAGAGTTGGAAGGCTGTGTGATTATGGATAATTGTGAAATTAAAGCCGGTGCAAAACTTAAAAAAGTGATTATCGACCGCTTTAATACCATTCCGGCCAAACAAACCATTGGGATAAATCAAGCGACCGATGCGCAACGCTACTACATTGATCCGTCCGGCATTGTGGTGATCCCGCGCGGAAAGAGTAAATTTCTGTAAATTAAACGGGCCCTTCAACAAGGCCCGTTTATTGTGCTAATATTATGCAAATAAATATCTTTTATCAAACCCAAATCCCCCGCTATTTGCACCGCACCCGATTGTTTAAGGCGGCCTGCGCAAAGGCCTTAAAAAAGTTTCGCCGAGAACCGGCAGACGTAAATGTTGTGTTTGTAGATGAAAAAGAAATTTTACGCATTAACAAAACCTATTTGGATCATCACTACGTGACGGACGTGATTTCTTTTAATCATGAAAAACCGCCCTTTGATTTGGCGGGTGAATCTTGGGCGTTTGGGGATGTGTATGTTTGCTATCAAGTAGCTCGCAAAAATGCTCCTCTGTTTCAACACACTGTCTTAAAAGAAATGATGATGTATGCGGTTCACGGTTGCTTGCACTTATCGGGCATGGATGATCATGATCCCGCCGACCGGGCCAAAATGGATAAAAAAGCAGAAAAAATTATTGCCGATACACTAGCCGAGCTAGCCTAAAATTTATACAAAAAGCCACAACGCAATAAAATAACCGCCGGTCAAAACAAGTCCTGTTGGCACCGCAATACGGGCCCATTCCCGGCTCTTAATGCCCAGTTTTTCAGCCGCCACAATGTTGGGCAAATTCCCCTGCACCAGCATACTGCCAAACGCCGCCAGGCCAATCACCATATACATCAGATTATGTAATGTAACCGTAGGAGTTACTTCAATTGCCGCCAGCGTGGCATTATCAATAATGAC
>JAZNEO010000004.1:0-2698 GCA_045588685.1 Candidatus Avelusimicrobium sp.
TTCGGGTGCACCCCGGCATACGCGTAACAGCGCCGTTTGGACGAATGCTCATGACCGGACTGGTAATCTCCGTCTCACAAGAAACAACTTTGCAAAAAAATATTCTTATCAAAGAAATCGCGAGTGTTTTAGATGATAAGCCGCTCTTCGGGTCAGACTTATTTCCTCTCGCTGACTTTATTAAAAAAACTTGGGGCGGCCCCATCGGACAAATTCTGTTTTCTCTCGTTCCCCCGCAGGCTTATTTCAAACGGCTCGAAAGTGTTACTCCTCCCCCCTTCACACCAACGGTTACGGCACCCACACTATCGCAGGATGACAGCGCAGCTTTACACGTTTTATCGAGCAAATTATTCACAGGTTTTCAACGTGTTTTATTGACAGGAAGTCAAGAACGTTCCCGTGAAATCATTTTGCAATTGACCGAACGGGTCCTTCAAAATTACGGACAAGTATTACTCACATTACCAGATGTATGGGCCGCCCAACAGGAAACCCTGCGTCTGCAAAAACGCTTTGGGGCACAATGGGTTTTAGGTTGGCATAGCAAAATGTTACTAAGCCAAAAAAAGCAAATTTTTTCCCATATTTCCAACTGTCTTCCCGTCGTAATTGTATCGGCACGCTCGGGAGGGTTGCTCCCTTTCAAAAACTTGCGTTTAGCTGCTATGTTGGAAGAAGAAAGCGAACATTATAAACAAGAGGAAAATAAACCCTATTTTCACCTGCGTGAAGTATTAGATTTCCGGTGTCGGTGCCACGAGGCGCTATTTATTACATCCTCGGATACGCCCAGTTTGGAGAGTATTTTTACGCTTTCTCGTGCCAAAACCTCTTCTCTTTCTTTAACTGAGCCAAAAACAGGTGCCGCCCCTATACAAATAACCGCTAAAAAAGGCACGCGCTCTGCGTTACTGAGTGATGAGCTAATTGCTGTCTTGCAAGACCGCCTAACCCAGCAGCAACCCTCTCTTTTACTGCTAAACCGCCGTGGCTATTCCAATGCGTATTATTGCTTAAATTGCGGGGCTTATGCGAAGTGTAAAAAATGCGGTTCCATTCTAGCACGTGAAAAAATCGGAGATACGGATCAATTAATATGCAAAAAATGCGGCCACAAAGAAACTTTAGAACAAACTTGCCCGCAATGCAAAAATAAAATTTTCAAATCTCGCGGCGGCGGTACCCAAAAAATTGTTACGGAATTGCAAAAACTTTATTCTACCGCTCGTATCTTGCGTTTAGATTCGGATACGTTGAAAAACAAAGACGGGCAAGGATACCAAGTACATCGTGCTTTGCGACAAGGCCAAGTAGATATCATTGTGGGCACCCGCCAAGCTTTATCCTGCATTCAAGAACCGCAAATTACATTTGCCGCCGTACTTGATGCGGATTTAGAGTTGGATACTCCGGATTTTCGAGCTTCTGAAAATTTTGCGCAACTGCTGTTTAAGCTCAAAAATTATTTATCCACACGCAAAAACGGTTTATTAATCATACAAACATCTTCGGCAGATATTTTCCCGTTTGAAACCTTACACCACGATTACCAAATATATGCGCAAGAAGAACTTTTAGCACGAGAGAGCTTTGCCTACCCTCCCTTTGTACAGCTGATAAAAGTATTGATAAAAAGCAAAGATATGGCTCTCTTACAATCGGAAACTGCCCGTCTAATGACGACCGGTGCACCTATAAGTCTGGAAGTTTTGGGACCCGTAAAAACCGGTAAAAAAACGGATGTATTAAAGAAACAATATGTTTTATATAAAGTTTCAGCCGAACAATACCCCTATTTAATTCATCTATTGGATACGTGGCAACCGACTAAAAAAGTAGAAATCAAAGTGACAGCTGATCCGTATGATTTTTACTAATAAACTGCTTGTACTTCTTGCCCGCGCAAAACATTTCCCCTTACGCGCGCGTATATGCTACAATAAAAAAAGAATATAATTCGAGGTAGATTATGACAATTGATGAACAAATTTCCTTTTTAACACGCGGTTGTATCGACATTGTAAACCGGGAAGGATTACAAAAAAAATTAGAGAGCGGTAAAAAACTAAAAGTAAAACTGGGTTGTGACCCCACTAGTGCTGATTTGCATTTGGGTCACAGCGTAGCCTTATCGTTACTACGTCGTTTTCAGGATTTAGGTCATACCGCAGTACTGGTAATTGGGGATTTTACGGCCGCCGTCGGAGATCCTTCCGGTCGCGATAGCACACGCCCGGTATTGCCCCGCGAACAAATTTTGGAAAATGCCAAAACCTATACAGATCAGGCCTTCAAGGTGTTAGATCCTTCCAAAACTGAAATACGCTTTAACAGCGAGTGGTTAGACCCCTTTGTGCATGGATCTGATTTGATGCATACCTTACAAAAAGTAACGGTTGCTCAAGTATTAGAAAGGGATGATTTCAAAAAACGTATGGCCGCCGGTAGTCCTATTAGCTTGCTGGAAATATTGTACAGCTTGTTTCAAGGGCAAGATTCTGTAGCGCTCAAAGCCGATGTAGAATTAGGCGGCACGGACCAAATTTTTAATTTGCTCGTCGGAAGACAATTACAAAAACAAAACGGGCAAGAACCGCAAATTGCCATGACCGTTCCTTTACTAGTAGGCACGGATGGGGTGAAAAAGATGTCTAAATCCTACGGAAACTATGTAGGACTTAATGATGCCCCCAAT
>JAZNEO010000005.1:0-5832 GCA_045588685.1 Candidatus Avelusimicrobium sp.
GCTTGGCCTCCGACTTAAATCTAGTTTTTATGCGTTTTGGTATCCCTAACAAATAACTATAAAAATTCCTTAAAATGCAAACATTAACCGGATATCAGCCCCCCAACCTTGTGCGCGTCCGATTAACCCAAACACAGAAAAACTAGATTTCATAGGGATTAACGCATTTAAACAATCGGCTGTAATGCCCAACGCACCTTGCCCCGTTATACCGCCCAGATCGGCATCTTTAATTTTATGCTTGTCTAGGGTCACGTTGCTTTCTCCCTTTACTTCATAAATGCCGGACACATCTACATACGGTTTGTATTTGCTGGCAATCGTTCCCAAATCGATATGCACTCCTGCTTGTCCGGTCAAACTTTGTACCGTCTTGAAGTGAAATTTTTGCCCCAAATCATCTTTCAGATTATCCCCTTGCAAGGCCAGCCAATTTCCTCGTCCATAAAACCGGACAGCAGCCAGCTGTTGGCTAATTCCAACAGAAAAGCCACCAAAAAATCCTTTCCGGTCTAATTCGGAATCTAATTCATCAGACGTAAAATCATCTGTCTGATAACCGCCCCGCGCAATGAGTTCAAAATACCCCTCTTCGCTATAGGGAAACAGAGCAAACAGGCCAAGCGCATAGGTATTGAGTCCACCTTTTGAATCCACCGGATCGGTAGTATAACTACCATGCCCATATTGCACAAAACCGCCAAAGACATTGCCGTTGCTTTGATACCATCGTCCGGCTTGAGCCACAAAACTTTTCATATCAAAACTGCTACCCGTTTTATAAGAATTGTCATAAAATTGGGTGGACAAAAAACCGCTAGTTTCTTTTTTTTTCGATAAAGCTTCTTGGAAAGTGCTGGTCAACAAATCCCCACCCATATTGGCCAATGTTAACCCCGCCAATTGCGCCTGTGCATAGGTTTTGGCTAATTTATTTTGATACCCGCCAGTCACTTGCCACGCTTGTTCGGAACCAACCGTGGTAGAGGACAAGCTATACACATACGCCCCTAATTTGGTACGGGCCAATGAAACACGGGAAGATGCGTCCGGTGTATAAACTAAAGTTTGCGTAATCTCGTCCGGGTGTCCTTGTAACACAATAACGGCATTTACAGTTTGTTGAAAATGGGCCGCGCTATTTAATCCATACACGGTTACAGAATCAAAATTGGAAAATGTAGGCACCACCCCTACATAATTTTTCAAATATAATAAATTGCCGGTATTATCTGTTCCGTTTCCGCCAAATAAACCGCCGCTTAAAACCGTAGTACTGTCCATATATACGATATTATTCGTGGTCGCGGCAGAACCTGCCGTATAGCCGCCGTATACATCTCCTGTGACGGTTACTTGCGATAAATCTACTTGGTTGCCCGAAGCCGCCCCACTGGTAGCGTACCCCCCATATACATTACCCGTAACGGTTTTACCAGCCCCCTTGATTACCGTTTTATTGCCGGATGCTTCCCCGGCAGTAGCATACCCACCGTAAACGTCTCCAGTCAATGCCGCATTAGAAAGCGTTACCGTATTGCCGGAAGCACTTTGTCCATATCCGCCATACACAGAACCGGTAAGCGTGGCATTGGTAAGAGTAGCCGTATTATCTGTAGCCGCACCGGCAGGCGCCCAACCGGCCGCAAATACCGTCCCATTTGCTTGGATATTATCAACAATCAGTGTATTTTGAGAGGCGGCCCCGGAAGCAGAATAGCCGCCTATGATTTGTCCGCCGATTGAATCACTCTGTAAGGTGACGCTATTTTTTTGTGCATTACCGCTAGTAGCATATCCCCCATAAATAGAAGTATTATTATCTAGTGTTACGTCAGATGCCACCCCTACATGGTTATTTTTCACAGCGCCAGCTCCCTCACTCCAACCGCCAGCTACCGTTGTGCCCGAAAGGGTACTGCCGGAATTGATTTGCACTATATTTTTCACTACATCACTGCTGGCAGCTTTGGTATATCCCCCATAGATATTAGCAGAAAAGGTAGTATCCTGCGTTTGCACGGAGTTATTTTCCACATAAGACGTATTACTATAACCGCCATACACAGCCGTATCGAGGGTATTTGCCTGGGATATGACTACTTTATTTTCATACGCGCCACCATAGGTGGCATATCCCCCATAGACGCCCGTTGCTCCCGTTGTAGATCCATCTGTTACATCACTATTTCCGGTAATTGATACTGTATTGGAAAATACATTTCCGGTTCCCGTGTTATATCCGCCGGCTACCGTGGTATCAATGACAGCCCCTTGCGTAATATTGATTTCGTTAGAGGAAACATCATTTTTGGCAGAAGCCCCCCCTGCCACATAGTTAGGAGCGGTACTGTTATATAAAATAGATCCGTTGGAAATAGTAACCGTATTTTTGGTAGATTTTCCTTCGGGAGCAAATCCTCCGGCCACATTACCTGAAGTAGAAATCCCCTTCAAAGTGACTGTATTTCCGGACGCGTCAACTTTCAAAGAGCTTCCCCCTGTTAGAGAAGAACCATTAAAAGTGCCACCGGATATTTGCAAGGCATTGTCTAGCGCATTGCCGGTATCACTTTGAGCAGCAATTACATTTTTATTAAAGGTTCCGCCGGAAATAGAAAGTGTATTGGATTGACTGTCTACTTCACTGCCTGTTTCGTTATCGGCCAACACATCTGCTTGATACGTCCCTCCTTTAATAGTAAGGGTGTTTCCTTCCCCCGCCCACAAAAATGAATGTAAAAAAACACATAACATCAAACACGCTATTTTTTTCATGTTTCCGCTCCTACGGCTGGAATAAATATATCATACCAATTTATCTACAAAAGAGATATGCTAAATTTTATAGGTTTTATAGCCCTTAAAAATGCTACAGTAAAGAAAAGTACCTTCAGCAAAGGAGCAAACAAATGAACAACAACAAACGTGTGATTATTTTGATGATGGATTCTTTTGGCATTGGCGGAGCAGAAGATGCCGCCGCCTTTGGCGATCAAGGAGCCGATACCTTGGGCAATATTGCCGCTAAAAGTGGTGGAATTAAACTACCCAATTTAGCCGCTCTAGGTTTATTCAAAGCCGCACAAGCCTCTACTGGGCGCGAAATAGCCGCTGGGGAACAACCTGCCGCCAAAGTGCAATTACCCGCCAAATACGGATATATGAAAGAAGTGAGCAAAGGCAAAGATACTTCGTCTGGTCATTGGGAAATGGCGGGTGTGCCTGTGACGTTTGATTGGGGGTATTTTAAACCGGATTATCCGTCGTTTCCGGCGGAACTGATTGAAAAAATTTGTGCCGAAGCCAAACTGCCCGGCATTTTAGGAAACAAAGCAGCTTCCGGCACGGTCATTATTGATGAAGTGGGCGAAGAACATATTAAAACCGGCAAACCGATTTGTTACACTTCCGCCGACAGCGTTTTTCAAATTGCCGCCAGCGAAAAGCATTTTGGCCTGGACCGTTTGTATCAAGTGTGTGAAATAGCTTTTAAACACGTCAAACCCTATAACATTGCCCGCGTGATTGCCCGGCCGTTTGAAGGCGACAAAAAAGGCGAGTTCAAACGCACCAAAAACCGCCACGACTATTCCGTTACCCCTCCGCATGCTACCTTATTGGACGTGATGAAGAATGCCGGCGGGAACGTAATTTCCGTAGGTAAAATTGCCGATATTTTTGCCCAACAAGGTATTACACGCGCCGTAAAAGCTTCTGGTCTGGAGGAATTATGGAACGTAACGTTGCAGGAAGTAAAAAATGCACCCGCTAACAGTATCATTTTTACGAACTTTGTGGATTTTGATATGACGTGGGGACACCGCCGCGACGTGGAAGGATACAAAAAGGGCTTAGAATATTTCGACTCCCGCCTGCCGGAGTTGTTGCCGCTACTGAAGGAAGATGATATTGTTTTCATCACGGCAGACCATGGTTGTGACCCAACTTATAAAGGTACCGACCACACCCGCGAACATGTGCCTGTTATTATGTTTGGCAAGAAAGTGGTACCGGGCTCCGTCGGCGCGCGCGATACGTATGCCGATTTAGGGCAAACCGCCGCTGATTATTTAGGATTGCCTAAACTGCAAACCGGAAAGAGCTTTCTGTAAACACTGTCGAAATTCAAAACCCCGCGTTTTTACGCGGGGTTTTTGTTGTGTGCGAAAACCCCACGCTAGGCGCGGGGTTCTCGCAAACAAAAAACGGCCCCTGCATCATGCAGAGGCCGTTATACTGTGTTGTTAAAATACTATTTCAACAAGATTTTACGAGACAAGCGGACCTTGCCATTTCCGTCAATTTCTACACATTTCACTTCCACTTCATCACCTAAGTGTAACACATCTTCCACTTTGTTGATGCGGTGTTTTTCAATTTCAGAAATGTGGAGCAGGCCGTCTTTGCCGGGCAAGATTTCCACAAAGGCTCCAAACGGTTGGATAGAAACCACTTTGCCTTTGTAAATCTTACCGACTTCCGCTTCGGCGGTCATCATTTCAATTTCCGCTTTGGCTTGGTCTAATTTATCGCCATTGGAAGCGGCAATAGAAACCGTACCGTCTTCTTCAATGTCAATCTTAGTACCCGTTGATTCGGTAATACGTTTGATATTTTTACCGCCGGGGCCAATCAAAGCACCGATTTTGTCCACGGGGATTTTCATTTTGAAAATGACCGGGGCAAAGCGGGATACTTGTTTTCTCGGCTCGGCAATGGTTTTTTCCATATGCTCCATAATGTGCATGCGGCCGCGGGTTGCTTGTGCAATCGCTTGGCGTAAAATATCTAATGGAATACCGGTTTTGAGTTTAACGTCCATTTGGAAGGCGGTAATCCCTTGGCGGGAACCGGTGAGTTTAAAGTCCATATCGCCCAAGTGGTCTTCCAAGCCCATAATATCGGACAAAACGACAAATTTACCGTTGCCGGAAATGGCACCCATGGCAATGCCGGAGCAGGCCGCTTTCATCGGCACGCCGGCATCAAACAAAGCCAAAGAGCCACCGCACACGCTAGCCATAGAAGAGGAACCGTTTGATTCCATAATATCAGACACCACGCGAATGGTGTACGGGAAATCCGCTTCGCTGGGGATTAACGGCAACAAAGCGCGGCGGGCCAATTCCCCGTGGCCGATTTCACGGCGGCCGGGGCTGCGGTCCGGTTTGCACTCACCCGTGGCAAAGCCCGGGAAGTTATAGTGCAACATAAAACGTTCGTACGAAGTTTCGTCCAAGCCTTCTACCATTTGTTGATCGTCAGCCGTACCCAAGGTGGCAACCGCTAAAGATTGCGTTTGACCGCGGGTGAACAAGGCAGACCCGTGTGCACGCGGCAAGAGACCCACCATAGAGCTTAAGGGACGGATTTCTTCGGGTTTGCGGCCGTCCACACGCACGCCTTCGTTAAGCACCATCGCGCGGGATTCTTCATACATGATTTGTTCCAAAGCAAACGCGGCATAAGTAGCGGCATTATCACCATAGTTGGCGGTCAATTCTTCTGTAAAGGAAGCTTTGAGCTGGGCTACCTGAATATCGCGGGTTTGCTTATCGGAAAATGCGTGTAAGATTTTTTTGGCTTCTTCGCGGAATTTGCCGTTGGCCAAATCGGCCACTTCCTGCGGCAATTTTTCTACGGCATATTCAAATTTGGCTTTGCCGCAGAGTTCGCGCAATTTATTTTGTACTTCGCATAATTTATCGATGGCCGGTTTGGCTACTTCCATGGCTTTGATGATGGCTTCTTCTTCTACTTCTTTGGCACCGCCTTCTACCATCAATAACCCTTGCGCAGAACCCGCAATGACTAAATCCATATCACATT
>JAZNEO010000006.1:0-20270 GCA_045588685.1 Candidatus Avelusimicrobium sp.
CTTCCGCTGATATATTCTCCGCCCAGTGCCTTACACAAACGCTCGGCCCGTTCGCTATTCTTCAACGCTTCACAATGGATTTCTTTGGGATAATTTAAACTGTTATCTTGATAAATAATATAATTGTTTTCTAAACCTTCTTTGGACATTTTTACATATCCATAATCCGTATCTTCGCTAATCTCTACTTTTAGCCCGTCTCCTATGTTAGCTACCGTACCGCTCGGGTCATTGGGTAACTGTACATCTAAGTATGCCAAATCTTCCGAATAGTGTCCGTCACCCATATAATACGCTTCTTGGGCATTTGCTACACTTTTGGCCATCGGCATTAAGGTAGCATAGCGGCTTTTATCTACCGCGGTTTGATACTGCGGCAAGGCAATGGCGGTCAGTACTCCGATAATAAGTACAACGATTAATAATTCAATTAAGGTAAAACCGACACGACGTGTCGCCCTGAAAGTGTCTTTGTTCAGGGCCTCATCCTTATTAAGTTGTTGGGATGCTGAGCAAAAACAACTCAGCATGACTTTATTTATATATCCTTTTTTCATTTGTTCTCCTCGAAAAATAAACCATGCTTTAACGGCGCAAAAACACCGCTAAATTGCGCGCAAACGACAAAAGTGTCACAAACACTTCAGCGCATAAGAAAATCGTAGCAAAAAAAAAAACAAGTCAAGCCTTTTTTATTTCACGACGATAAAATGGCCAAAAAATAAACAACAAAAAATGCGCAAGAGATTTTCCCTTGCGCATTTTTGACTATTAAAAAATCCGTTTAGAAACGTACTGACACAGAGGCTTCAGCACCCAGCCCATAAGAGGCATAGTTGGCCGCCAAACTTAAATCCAAATAAGAAGGCAATTTGAAGTTTAAACCTACGGTTGCACGTGCGGTAGTGACATATTCCGATTCCCCTTCCAATGTGGGGGCCATGATGGCGTCGTTAATATGAAGCGTCGTATAATCTACCCCGCCGCCCACATAAGGCACAAAATATTTGAACTTCATAGAAAGCACTAAGCTGGCATTATAATGGGAAGCGGAAAAATCCCGCGCACTGGCACTATGTGCAGACACCACCAACATAGGTTGTAATGAACCTAACATTTCATTAGGGCTGGTAATCCCCCAGCGCAAACCACCGCCGGCAATCGTCATTCCTTCATAGCTGCTGGCCCGAATAAAACCGTCTAAGCGGAAAGGCATTCCGATATCCGCCTGCAACCACGGATAGTAAATATGACCCACTTTATCACGCTCTCCCAAAGCGGTATGCGTAGTGTCATTTTTGCCCTTACTCATTTTGAAAATCATCGTGCCGCGCGGCCCGATTTGAAAACCGCCCCAGCCCAACACACGACCCGTCGTGTAAGTGCCGGATCCGATCAGCCCTCCCAAATCTTTAGCAAAGGCCCGCACGTTTTCTCGTGACACATTAGCCGAAAAATCATCCCAAATGTTGCGCGCCTGTGCGGGCAAACACACCGCCAGCGTGAGTATTAACAGACATCCCTTTATATATTTCTTCATACTGTTTATTCCTTTTAATCGTTCGTCTCTAAAAATTCTACTTGGTCTCCCGCCTGCACGCGTCCTTGCAACACACCGGCGGGCATTTCTAAAGTCTTCACCGCGCGGGCCACAATGGGGCTTAAACGCCACGGCTTCATATTTTCCATCACATGGACCACTTTGTTATTCTTATCCAAAAACAATACATCTAATGCAAAACGCATGAAACAGGTGTGGATTTGCGGACAAGGCATTAGTAGCATCGCAGTTCCCTTTTCCATAGAAGGACGAAACATGAGCCCTTTCAAACGCTTAAAAAACCGGCGGGCCTGTTCCACCTCTTCTGCCAACACGATCTGTTTACACACACACTTCATAAAGAACCTGTCAATTCCTTCAAATACTTCTCTATTTCCCCGTAAAGCACGGGATTTGTAAACTGTACTGTTTCCGGTGCTTTAACGGATACTGCATGGGCTTTTTGAAATACTAAAAATGTAAGAATCAGGTCTTGATTTAGTTCTACATCGGCAATCATCAAATCTTCACTTGTAAAAGATTTGCGATAATCTACGGAAGTAATTTTAATTTCCGCCGCCGGATAAACACACTCATCCGTGCATTTTTTTAAGAACTCAAACAACTCTTTACTGACTATTTTTACATTACGATATTTCTTATGCGTAAGAGGTAAGAGTAATTTACCGGATTTTATCTCTACACCCCGAACTTTCATTCCTGTTCCGTAGGAAAACGTAAAAGCGCATACCGGCATCGCCAAACAGCCAAGCACACCCGCTAGCAGTATGCGCTTTAAGCAAAACATTATTTAGGCTCTACCACGCGTTCCACATAAGAACCGGTGCGGGTATCCACCAAAATTTTATCACCTTCGTTGATAAAAAGCGGTACTTTAATTTCAGCTCCGGTTTCTAACGTGGCCACCTTGGTCATATTAGCAACCGTATCGCCTTTTACACCCGGTACGGTGGAAGCAATCGTCAACGGTACTTTAATAGGCAGTTCCATATTGAGCAACTGACCATTAATATAAATACCGATCGTTTCCATATTATCTTTCAAATATTTCTTTTGATCTTTCAATTTTTCAATGGGTACGGAAACTTGTTCGTAATTTTCGCTGTTCATAAATACAGCCATATCCCCTTCATCGTACAAATACGTAAAGGGACGTTTTTCCACTTCCACTTCTTTAAATTTATCTTCCGGACGATAAGCCGTTTCAATCAAAGAACCGGTGTGAATATTGCGCAATTTTACGCGCACCACGGCACGGGCTTGGCTTTTGCGATGATGTTGGAACTCGATAATTTCTACAATCTGTCCGTTTTCATCTTCAAAGATCAGTCCGTCGTGAAACTGAGTGGTGTTAATCATAATTTTACCTCTGTGCAGAGCCTAAAAGCCCTGTTATTTTTGTGTCAAATTTTTGGCGCCCTGACGGGTAACCAAATAACTGTCTTCCAAACGAACGCCATATTTGCCGGGCAAATAAATGCCGGGCTCTACCGTTACTACAAAATTTTCTTCCAATTCTCCGATGGCATTGGCACGTTCTATAGGGGCTTCGTGCACCTCTAAACCAATGCCGTGTCCGGTCGTGTGAATAAAATACTTTCCGTATCCGGCATCTTCAATTACACTGCGAGCGGCTTTGTCCACTTCCGCCACCGGAAGTCCGGCACGCAATAAACTGACTGCCGCTTCTTTAGCCATGTGTACGATATGCCAAATTTTAGTATATTCGGCCGGCTCTTTTTCCCCATGCCACCAACTGCGGGTCATTTCCGAACAATATCCTTTGTAAAAGCAACCGAAATCCATCAAAACGGCATCATTTTTTTTCAATTTGCGCTTGGCCGACGGAGTGTGGTGGCAATCGGCACAATTTTCCCCAAAGCAAACAATGTTAAACGGAATGCTGTCTGCGCCGCGCTTAATCATCGCCAGCGCAATTAAAGTACGCACTTCTTCTTCTGTCATACCGGTTTTGATTTGTGGTTTTATTTCCTTAAAAGCTTCTGCGGCAATCTGACACGCTTTGCTGATAGAATTGATTTCATCAGTATATTTTACTTTGCGCAGTTCCAGAGCGCCCCCGTCTAACCGGTGCAATCCCGCACGCGCTAATTTTTCACCGCGTATAAAATCGGCCGCGGAAGGATTAAAAGCCAAATGAAGCAGTTTTTTCTGAACCGCCAAATCTAAAGCACCGGCCAACATATCCCCCGCCGCCACCTTAAGTACCAAAAATTCCGCAGTTGCTAACTTAGGCAACATCATGGGTTTGGTAATAGCATACACTTTGCGCGGAGTAATCAGTAATACGGCCTCTTCATTCGTCAAATCCATAAGACCCGTAAAATACCGTAACTCCAAATCACCCAAACAAATATAACCGCTTAAGTTGGCATTTTTGAGCAACTGCTGAAATTCTTTCACACGCTGTAATACTGGCTGATTCATAACTATTTACGGGTCAAAATATCCGCTCCTGTGTCCGTAACAACGGTTGTTTCCTCCAATCGCACCCCGTATTTACCGGGCAGATAAATGCCGGGCTCTACCGTTACCACATGCCCTGCCTGCAAAATAGCATCGCTGGTTTGGTCATTACACGGCTCTTCATGAATTTCAAGTCCTACTCCGTGCCCCAAACGATGGGTGAAATAAGGGCCGTATCCGGCTTGCGAAATAATACCGCGGGCCAAAGCATCTACTGCTTGACATGCTGTACCCGGCTTTTCAGCCGCAATACCGGCTTTCCATGCTTTTTCAGTTACTTTCCAAATTTTCTGATATTCTTCCGGAGCAGTGCCGTTATGCCACCAACTGCGGGTCATATCCGAACAATATCCTTTGTAAATACAACCAAAATCAATTAAAACAGCTTCATTGTCTTTTAATACACGGTCCGAAGTAGCGTGATGTGGATTAGCAGTATTTTCCCCAAAACAGACAATCGTTAAAAAGGATGTAGCAGAGGCCCCGCGGATGCGCATAAATTTTTCCATTTCGGCCGCCACTTCAAACTCGGTCATACCTGTTTTAATCCATGGGCGGATGTATTCATAGGTATCGTAAGCAATTTTGCAACTCTCGCGCAAAATAGAGATTTCATGTTCGTCTTTTACCTGACGCAATTGGCTGATATAACTCTTGGCTTCTACAAAACCGGACGATTTGAATAAACTTCCCGCCAAATAATTTTCTTTAGCCGCATCAAATCCAACACGCACTAATCCCAAAGCATGCGCTTTTTGCACCGCGGCGGCCATCATTTGTTTATCTTGAGCTACCACGGTCATAAAAGGATATTTTTCTGCCAATATATTGGCATACAATTGACGCGTAAAACAAATCAGTCCCCCTTCGTGCAAAAGCAGGACCGCTTCCCCACTGTAGAAATAAAAATCCAGCAAGTAAAATTGGTCAATATTATTGGTAATTACCAGACCGCCGAAACCGTCTTGTTGCATTAATTGTTTTAATGTATTGATTTTATTCAAAATTCTATGTTGCATAAGCGTACACAAGCTCCTTTTACCTCTTATATATCATAACAATTTTTCAACAAACCTAGCAATGAACAATTCACAAACGGTGGCCTTTTGGGGGAATAATTATATATAATAACTGATATTGCGCCATGCGTACTTTATATGACTAAACATTGGATTTTTATTTTATTATTATGTTGTGCCAACTCGTTACAGGCGGCTGTTTTTTCCTCTTCTGACGGCCGTTTCAATATAGAGTTACCCTCCGGTTGGGCTACCGCTCAAAAACCAGCGGCAGGCTCTGTATTGTCGGTGGTAAAAGGAAATTCCCGCATTGACATTAAACCGGTGGCTTCCTGCTCAAACGAAACCTGTATTGAACAAAAAACCCAACAAGATTTGCTGGACGTGAAAAATAAAAAAATGCAGGTAATTGGCAATTCTTACACCGGTGAGGAAATTAAACGAATTGATTTTTCCACGGGGGAGCCTTTCTTTTATATCAGTTTCTTCACCCCCAAAAACGACTTTAGTTCCGGCTATTTTTTAATTGGTCGCCACGCCTATTCCATTTTGGCCAAAGATCTATCGTACGCCCAAACAGATTTGTTATTTTCCTTTATTTCTCCGGCGCAACATGCCCCTGCTCCCAAACCAGCGACGGTTTCTGCCCCGCAGCAACCGATAGAAATGGATCTCACCGACAAACGAGCCTATGATATTGATGCTTTACCGGCTGTAATGGAGGAAGATATTATCGTATCAGCTCCGGCCCCGCAGGTAGCTTCGGCTTCGGTCGTTTCAAACGCTCCAAAAACGCTTAAAACAAAGAAGATTCGCACGCTGGTTACCCGCAATATGCCGCCCTATATCAAACGCTTAGGGCATGGATTTGATTGCTTAGTCGGGCTACTGTTTCTCTATTTATTGATTCAGGCAGTTGCTTTGCTGGTGCGGTTATTTATCAAACCGCAAGCAGATAAGACACAAGTCAATCCCAATTCTCCGTTTCCGATTAAATTCCGTCGTCTGTATGGGACGCCCTCTCTGATTTTCCGCGCACGAGACAACCAGGGAAATACCTTATTATCCTTGTCTGCACGTTGGGATAGTTTGTTCTTGTTTGGCGGTATTATGCTGATCGTGGGAGCGGGCCTGGTAATGGCCATCACCGGCATTTTTGAAACCACTCAGTTGGTCAAATTAAGTGCTTTTGCTTACAACACAATTTATTCTGCAGTATCGTTGGTAATTCCTCTGGGATTTGTAATTTTAATCTGCGGGGTGTTATGGTCGTTACTCGTTTTACGGCAATTTTCGCTTTACAACAATAAAGGGCAAAAGGCGGTATATGTTTTACAACGCGGATTCGGACTTAAAAAAGAACGCTACGTCGCTTATTTTGCCAAATCCAAAGAAGTGCTGATTTTAGAACGCAAACGTTTCTCTTACTTGCGTAAATGGCAGTTACTGGACAAACAACGTCATATTCTCGCTCACATTGAGGAGGATCGCCCTTCTTTTGCCATCTTACGCAAATTCGTCGGACATTTATGGGGTTTATTGCGGGCCAGTTACCGCATCAGCGGCCCCATGGAAAGCACGGGAGCTATTATTAACTCACGCAGTGCCTTTGATCAATTTAGTTGTCAATTAGATAAACCGCAAGCCATTTCTTCACGCGACTTATTGGTAGCATCTTTGATTATCAATATACGCGACCGCGACAAATGGTATCCGTGGTTCTGATACTATCATGAAATTCTATCGCTTTTTCTTTTTAATACTAGGGGTGTTTTTTGCGCTCCCCGTCTATGCGCAAGAGCCCCTGAACGCTGCCTTTTTGGAAACCGCCCAAAACCGAGCCGTATTACAAGGCAGTTCCTGGGCCGCCGCCGCGGCGTATACCGACGGTACTCTTTTAGCTAGCATTGAGCCGGATTTACGTTTAGCTCCTGCTTCTACATTAAACCTGCTCCCCTCGGCCGCCGCCTTAGAAGCTTTTGGACCGTTTTACCGTTTTGAAACGTCCATTTATGCAGATGCTATGCCCGATGAACAAGGCATACTTCATGGAAACCTGTATATTCGCGGTGGCGGAGACCCCACTTTAGGTTCTTCCCGTGTGACAGGAAGTTTGGCTTGGGATAAATTGTTAGAGAACTGGTCTTCCCGTCTTAAACAGGCAGGTATTCGGCGAATTGACGGCCGCATCTACGCGGATACTTCCTTATTTTCGGGACCTTCTGTACCGGACAAGTTTAATTGGCAGAATATGGGCAACTATTTCGCAGCTCCCACCACGGCATTGGCCTTTAACGACAATCAGTTCAGCATTACTTTTTCCCCCCAATCCAAACACGGTGAAAAATTAGAAATTGAAGCGGTTTCTCCCAAACCGGAAGGATTGCTACTACACTCTTTTGTGACCGCAGACAGTCAAAATCAAAAAGACAACGCGTATGTATATGGAGCTCCTTATCAATATGAGATGAGCATTTACGGCACTTTACCCACCTCTGTACTGAAAAAATACTCCATTCGCGCCGCTCTACCACAAGCCCCTAAGACTTTGGCAGAACTGTTGCAAAAACAATTACAACAAGATGGAATTTCCGTTCGTTTGCCTTCGGAAGTATTGTATACTGCTCCAACCTATACAGACAAGCATCTTGTGTTCACACACTATTCTGCTCCGCTGAAGGATATTATTTATATCTTAAACAAACGCAGTTTTAATTTTTACGCTGAAGTTATGTTACGCCATTTAGCCTTGCAAGCCGGTCAAGCGGGCACCATTCAAAATGGAATTGACGCTTTGCACCAGTTTTTGAAACGAGCCCATATTTCTGATCAAAATGTACTGGTTTATGATGGCAGCGGCTTATCACGCGATAATCAAATTACGGTCCGCGTTCTGTTAGATGTTTTATTATATATGAGTAAGCAACCTAATTTTCAGTATTATTACGAATCACTTGCCACGCTGGAAGACCGCGGAGATTTACTGCTCTTAACCCGTCTGATGAAACCGCTCAAACGCACCAAAGACGTACACGTTAAAGGCGGCACCATTGATGGAGTAAAAGCGCAAGCCGGATATGCAAAAGATAAAAACGGCCAATTGATTGCCTTTGCTTTTATTACCAATAACATTATTGCACAAGACGAATCCATTAACCGCTTTTACGAAGATTTGCTGAAATTATTATTGGAGTACCCCCAGTAATTAACCGGAATATCTGCGTATTATATTCCATATATTTCTGTCCAACCATCAGAACGTAAGCTGTTACATAATTTCTGGGCATAATTAGTACCCCATCCACACCACTTTTCCCATTCTCCCGTTGAGGCATTTTTCGTCATTCCTATTTCATAGTCTATATACCAATCACCCCCGCCATCATTTCTAGGCAAAATACGATCTATTCCTATTTGGCAAATGGTCCGGTTTGTGTGTAGATGACATCCTACCTGCCAGCCAAAATGTTTACCATAACAAGAAAGGCTATCACTACTACAATCCAAATCATTTTGCATATCCACAGCCAGTCCGCCCGTACGTAAGAAATCTACGTCTTGATATCCGTTTTCCATTACATACACATCGATTGCCTTTTGTAAGCTATTCATCAAGGTTATGGCTTCTACAGCGCGAGCTTTTTCCACAGCCAGCGTGTATTGCGGCAACGCAATGGCAGATAATATACCAATAATCAAAACAACTACCAACAATTCAATGAGCGTAAAAGCTCTGTTATTTCTTACAAACATAAACAACCTCCTTTTTTCCCCTGCCGTCACCCCGCAAGGTTTTTGTGCGGGGTATAACGCCATTGCAAAACTACTTATATCCCGCATTAAAACACTGCGGGATGACAGTGTGTGTTTTCTGCGAGATAACCGTGCATTCTCTGCAAAATAACGCACGGCCGGGAATTAATTTTTTAAATGGTATAAAAAAAAAAAAACGGTGTCAAGTCTTTTTTATTTCCCAACGAAAAAACAACCAAAAAGAAAACAACAAATAAGGTTGAGATGCTGAGCAAAGACGACTCAGCATGACATTTACTTGTTGTTATTAACATGTTGTCATCCTGAGGGATTTCTGCTCAGGATCTCAGCCGCTTTGTTTTCAAAACGACATAAAAACACTCCTGCGCCATCTAGTGCAGGGGTGTAAAAACATCAAAACCACTTAGTTATAGGTATAATCTCCCCAGCTATTGCACGAGGTAGTACCTGTCCAAGAAGTACAGGTGCGCTGTGCGGTTTGGTTGCCCTGTTCATCATAGCTATATTCTGTTCCGCTATTGTATTTCTTACAAGTGCCAGCGGATGTATTCACGTTACCACTGCTGCAAGTATGCTCTGCAATTACATGCCCCGCGTCATCATAGGTGTAAACAGTAACCGTATTATAGGTCTTACATACACTGGTGCCGGAATTGAAAGAAGCACATTTTTTCACTGTCGTTTGATTTGTTTCAGTATCATAGACATAATCATACGAATCATTCGTGTTATAACTACCGGTGCAAACACCCGTGGACGAATTAGCGCTCCCACAAGTGCGCTGGGAAACGACATCCCCTGCCTCATTATAAGTATAATTATAGGCACCGCCGCTATAACCGTTGCATTGTCCCGTGCTATTATTCACACCGCTACATTTACGTCTTGTTGATACATCGTCGCTCGGATATGTATAATCATAGGAGTCTTTGTATCCGCCGCTACATGCACCTGCGGAATTTAGGCTCGTACAGGTACGCTCCGTCCGCAGGCCGTCCTCATCATAAGTGTAATTGGTCCGAGAATCGTATTTTGAACATTCTCCCGTACTGGCATTAATTGAGCTGGTGCAAGTCCTTTTCGATTCTACATTATTATGATTATCGTAGAAATAATCGGTTGTTTCGCTAAAGGCGGTACAAGTACCGGCAGCGGAAACAGTCTTACAGGTATTTACCGACTCAAGTCTATTATTTCCGTCATACGTATAATTGGTTCCCGCACTATAAGCGCTACAACTTCCATCCGCATTATTAGCTGAACAAGTGCGCTCTGCTAGTTTATTTCCGCTTGTATCATAGGTCTGTGTAGTTTTCACATTACAAACCGTTCCTTCCATACTACAAGTGCTACGGGTCAAAGCCTTTCCTTCATCCGAATAATTTATAACTGTACAAATATTTCCCTGACATACTTTTTCACTATAAGTATGATTTTCATTGTAAGTTCCCTCACAACTATAACCGCTAGCTACACTGCGGCTACATGCCTTCGTACACGGATAACTGTCGCAACTCTGCCAACCGGCAGGGCCATTGTTTGCATAGGCCATACTCCACGGGATACCGGTTCCGGTGCCCTCTAACACGTAAGTATCATATCCACTCGTTAAACTACCATTGATTTTCTGCCCGTCCAAAGACTCGCATAATCGTTTAGCGCGATCGTCTCCACTTAATGCTTCGCAATGGATTTCGCCCGGGAAATTAACACTGACTCTTTGGTAAATAATGTAGTTGTTGTTTAGAATATCCTTGGATATTTTCACATATCCATAAGCGGGATCTTCACTAATTTCAATTGTGACCCCGTCTCCCAAATCGGCTGTGGTACCAGATGGATTATTGGGTAGCTGTATATCCAAATAGGCTAAATCAGGGGAATAGTGGCTGGCTGACATATAATACGCTTCTTGTGCATTGGCTACTGATTTCGCCATAGGCATCAAGGCAGTATAGCGACTTTCATCTACAGCAGTTTGATACTGTGGCAAAGCGATCGCCACCAATCCTGCAATGATAAGTAACACAACCAATATCTCTACCAGTGTAAAACCAGCTACGAAAATGGATGAAGAATTTTTTTTCATATTATATTCCAAATCTATTCTGCTCGTGTATACTCAAAGTTTATAAAAAGAAAAAATATTTTGCAAGTGTAGTACGTATCTTATCCCTTCAATTCTCTAAAATACAAGAGGGCCACTTGATACAAGCGGTCCTCTTTGGGCAGTAAATCGTACAACAACCGGTTAATACACTTTTTTCATGGTTAGGATGCCGTCTTCAAAAAACCATTCCTCACTCAGGGCTCCCGTATCATTAAATTTCTTAGTAACCCCGTTTGGTTTGCCATCCTTATGCGGAGAAATCAGCGCAATGGTACCATTGGGGTGATACACAATTTTATCGCCGATTAACTTGTCGTTTTTATACGTACACTCGGAACGCAAGTCTCCATCTTGGGTATAGGTGCGGCAGATCCCGTTCAAATATCCCTTCTGATATTCCGCCACTTCTAATACTTTGCCGGACGGATAATATTTAGTTTGCCGACCTTCTTGGCAATCATCTTCGTAATTCATTTCTTTTTGCAAACGCCCTGTCGGATGATATACCCGTGCTGGACCTTGCAAACGGCCATCTACATAAAATTTTTCAATACTTACTTTGCCGTTATCAAAGTAAATCCGGCAGCGTCCATTACGCAAGCCGTTTTTAAATTCACACTCAAAATACACCTTACCGTTTTCAAAAAATTCTTTTACTATTCCGTCGGGTAAATTACCTTCCCTTTTGGTAATATCCAAATTTTTATCCAACGTTTCCCGGTATACTTCTTTTTCATCCAACAAATAAATCCTCACGAATCCCACATTAAGCGGGTCGTTTAAACTGGTTGTTTTACGCACGATTTCTGCCATAGTCTACCTCTTCATTGCTTGAGCAGCCACGTAGGCACTGCCCCACGCAAAATGTAAATTAAATCCGCCGCTGCGCCCATCCACATTGAGAAGTTCTCCCAATATGTATAACCCTTTGCAACACAAGGACTCCATTGTATTATAGTTTATTTCGGCACAATTTACACCCCCCGCCGCCACCATGGCCTCTGTCCAAGGACGTAAAGACAACACGGTTAGTGGCCACATTTCCAATGCTTTTATGACGGTATTAACCGTATTCTCCGTCCAATCGCAGACCGGAATATTCTTACGAACCCCCGTAAAATCAATCAGTAAATTAATAATGTTTTCGTGCAATACGCCGGCAAAAAAAGATTTGGCTGTCCGGTGAGGGAACTGCTCGCGACGGGCTTGAATAAATGCTTTTTTATCCTCCACTTGCGGTAGTAAATCCATCGTAATTGATACGGGACCTTTGGCAAGATGCCGCCCAATACTTCCGCTAAGTTGTAGTGCGGCCGGCCCTGATAGGCCATAAGCGGTAAATAAAATTTCACCGGTATGGCTTATTTCTTGAGAAGTACCCTGCCAAGCGGTTAGTTTACCTTGTAAGCGAATTCCCTGCAAACGAGCGACCGCTTTTTCTTTAACGTTCAACGCAGACAAAGCCGGCGTAACCGGTATCAGTGAGTGCCCTAACGATTTGGCTAATGTATAGCCGGCGTGCGTCCCCCCCGCTTGCGGATAAGCACAAGAACCGCAGGCCAAAACACAACTCCGTGCGTGAAAAACAGTCTTATCCGTAGCCGTAAGTATAAATTTTTCCCGTTTGATGATCTGTGCAATTTCGGTTTGCGTGCGAATTTCCACTCCGGCTTCCAAACACGCTAAACGTAGTGCTTCTGCCACTGCGGTGGATTTACCACTTAATGGAAACACACGGCCCAAATTTTCTTGCTGAATCAGCACGCCTAGATTATTAAAAAGTTCCAAACATTTTTCCACCGAAAATTGTTTTAATACGGCCTCAGCTAGCTGGGGCGTTCCGTAATAATCTGCCGCAGAAACTCCCACATTGGTCAAATTACAGCGGCCATTTCCGCTAACCAAAATTTTCCGGCCGACCTGAGCCGATTTTTCCAGCAGAATTACTTTATCGCCACGGCGCGCACACTGCCACGCACAAAATAAACCGCTGGCTCCGCCGCCCACAATTGCTACATCATATAAAGGAGTATTCATTTGGATTTACTATAGCAAATTTGCCTATAAACTGTCCGAAGCAATTATAAAAAAACCTCCCGTTAGGGAGGCTAAAAAGTGTCACCGGGTGGGCTCGAACCACCGACCTATTCCTTATGAGAGAATCGCTCTAACCAGCTGAGCTACGGTGACAAAATCGACCTATTTATTATACCAAAACAAAACGTTCGATGCAATTTTATTTTCTGCTGATTAACGGATTTTCTGGTAATCGCTTAAGTTGTTCAAATACTGTCCGGACTGGGCTTGTTTCAGATCCTGCTTCGCTTTTTCTGTCTGCCCCAGTTTTGAATATGCCGCCGCGCGTGCTTCCAATACATCTACCGCAGGCCGTGTACGCAGCACCATGGAATAATCTTGTACCGCTTGGTCATACTTCTCTAGCATAAAATTGATACCGCCGCGCGTAAAAAAGATTTCCGGTTTGGAAGGAGCGATTACCAACACTTGATTGATTACTTCCATAGCCTCTTCATACGCCCCTTGAGCGGCCAGGGCGGAAGCCAAGGCAGTGTAGGCATCTGTGTAGTAAGGATTTTGATTCAACGTTTCCGCAAAATCTTGCGCCGCCAAGGAATATTCTCCTTGGCTAAAGTAAGCCGTACCGCGGGCAGCATAAATATCGGCCCGCTGCGGATTTAACTGTAAAGCATGGTTATAGGCTTGGATAGCTTGGGCAGTCTTTCCGTCTTTAGCATACCCGTCCCCTCTTGCTAACCATTCCGAAGATGTCGGCATAGTTTGGCACGCCGATAATACACCACAAAAGAAAACTAAAAATATTTTTTTCATACGTCCTCCCTTTGTGTGTATTATACCAAATAGACATAGGTCCAAAAACCCATTAAAACTAGGTCCAAAGACCCTTTTTTGGCGAGCCACAGAATGATATAGTATAAGTAATAAAAGCGATTTTCAATTTCATCCTACACCGCTGCGGTCCTAACCCTGCCGCAGCGGTTCCCTTTTATATAGAAACTGCCACGGGAGAAAACCCGTAGCAGTTTATTTATTTTTCCAAATGACACTCAAAAAAAACAATGTCAAGCTTTTTTATTTCCCGATGAGAAAACGGCCAAAAAGAAGGAGATCCCCGATTACGGCTTGCGGAAATGACAACTTATCAAAATATCATCGGGGATGACGCTTTATTTTGTAAAACACCCCCGCTCCAAACGGCTGAGCGGGGGATGTGTTTGCAAAATTGTATGTACAATTAATAATAACTCCACGAACTCCAACCGTTGCATGTTGTTCCGGACCAACCCCAACAAGAACGCTGTCCTATTTGATGCCCCTGCTCATCGTACGCATACTCATGTCCAACATGATACTGGTTGCAAGTGCCATTGTCATTAACATCCCAACAATCCAACCAAGATGTCATATTGTTATTTTCATCATACCCCTTATATGTTATATTTTCATAACCATCACAACTACCATCGCCTTTAAATCCGCTACAAGTTCGAGAAGATGTTTGATTTCCTTTTCCATCATAAGTATAGTCATTTCCACTCTCATAACTTATACAATCTTCTCCATCGTATCCGTTACAAGACCGATAAGAAGTTACATGACCATTTCCGTCATATGTAGTATCAGTTCCACTTTCATATTGACTACAGTTTCCCTGTTCATTAAATTCGCCACAATATCGATAAGATGTGTTTTGTCCATTATCATTGTATGTATAATAATACCCATTATAGAAACTACTGCAATTATTATTTGTATCATAACCTGCGCAATTCTCCCAAGACAACATCCTGCCTTCCGCGTCATAAGTATATTCTTCCCCATCATCATAAATTGCACATTTGCCATTTGTTCCCAAATGCTCCAATGCACATTCTCTGAAAGACGTTACTTGTCCATCAGCATTTATTTTTTCATACATAGGGCAATATGTTGCACTTTCGTCACATAAATACCCTTCCATCCCATCTTCCGTATAAGAAGCCAGAGCACAACCTTCCCCCTCTATACACACTTTTTCCTCAAAACTTCCGTCTTCTTGATAGGTTGCCTCACAAGGACTCATATTACTGAAACCTATAGCGGATAAAGCGTTAGTTAATGTGTTGGTGGCACAGGCCTTTACACACGGATAAGATTCACACCCTTCTACTCCTGCAGAACTCGTATCGGCGTGCGCTAAACTCCAGGGGATTCCACTCCCGCCCCCTTCCAATACATACGTGTCATAGCCATCCGTTAAACTACCGTTAATGAAAGAGCCGCCCAAGGTTTTACACAAACGCTCGGCCCGTTCACTGCCTGTTAACGCTTCACAATGGATTTCTTTAGGGTAGTTTAAGCTGTTATCTTGGTATATAATGTAATTATTTTCTAGCCCTTCTTTAGACATTTTTACAAACCCATAATCACTATCTTCACTAATCTCTACTTTTAGCCCGTCTCCTACATCGGCTACCGTTCCGCTCGGGTCATTGGGTAACTGTACGTCTAAATAGGCCAAATCATCTGAATAGTGTCCGCCATTCATATAAAATGCTTCCTGGGCACTGGCCACACTCTTAGCCATTGGCATTAACGTAGCATAGCGGCTTTTATCTACGGCGATTTGATATTGCGGTAAGGCAATGGCAGTCAATACTCCAATAATGAGTACGACTACGAGCAGTTCAATTAAGGTAAAACCTCTTTTCATAATTCCTCCCAACTAAAAATAAACAACTATTTTTTCCTTCAAAAACACGGTTAAAAACAACTTTAACGACACAAAGGCCACTCAAAACCCTTGCATCTCCCCAAATCGTAGCAAAAAAAAAAAAACGAGTCAAGCTTTTTTTATTTTCCCGACGAAAAAACGGCCAAAAAAGAAACAACATATAAGGAGAAGATCCTGAGCAGTCGCCGTCCGCAGGACCCAGGATGACCTTTATTTATATTGTCATGCTGAAAGGTTTTTGTTCAGCATCTCCGCCGCTTTTCCGTTATAAATAATTGTCATTCCCGAGGGTCTTTATCGGGAATCTCAGCCGCTTTCGTTTTTATAAAGGAAGAGATCCCCGATTACAACCTTCGGGGATGACAGAGGGTGGTGTTTCGGGGATGACACTCATATTATAGGTCGGGGGCTACCCCGACATAACCCACAATGTTCCGTCTCCTGTCTGGTTTACACTCGACCTATCATCAACGTGACGGCACTATGTTGTAATAAAAAACGCAAGACGAAATGCCTTGCGTTTTTTGCTGAAAGAAAACGATTACATTTGGTAGGTAAAAATTTTGCTTTCAAAGGGTTTGAGTTCGATGGTCAATCCCTGTTGGCTCATTTCCGGCGTACACGGAATTTCTTGCTCGGAAAATTCTTCGCGCACATTGCCGGAGGCGGGATTAATTTTAAATTTCACTCTTCCTTTGGCAGGTTTATCACTGTAATTAATTAGCACCATAGATACCGTGTTCATTTGTTTCCAAGTCCAGCTCAAAATGTTACGGTTTGTTTCATCTTCTTCGGAGACAGGCATTACATCAAACAAAGCCCATTGCCCGCCGTGGAAAGTGGGCTGATTGGCAATTTTGAGCAATTTGTCATAGTAATTGCGAATCGAGGTATCTTCCGCAAAGTCATCCTGCACATATTGAATGGGTAAGCGGCGGGTGCGCCCCATCAGCTGAAATAAATAAATCATACGCGCCCCGGGTAGCGTAGCAATCAAGGTGCTAGCCGCCAAAGATTTCTCCCGGCCAAAAGCTTGTATACATTCTTCTTCGTCGTGGTTAGTAGTAAAGCGGATCGAACGCATCTGAAATAAATGTTCCGCACGCAAATGGCCTTTAATATCTTCCGGATTAGAAAAGCGCAAGCGGTCATAAAGCACTTTATCGTACGTATAGTCAAAACCCAATTGCTGTATTTCCCACTCCAGTCCCCAATACACTTCGGCGATAAATGTGAAATCCGGATATTGTTGATGCACCGCTTCTAGCGCGCAGGACCAAAATTCTTCTTTGGGCAAATTCCCGCCGATAAATTCCCACCAGGTATCACGATGTACTTTATTAAGCCCGAGCATGGCCATATCGCAACGGACTCCGTCGCACAAGCTAGCCACGTGCAACAAATTTTGCAACATTACTTTTTTCGTTTCGGGATTAAAATAATTGAGTTGGGCCGTATCGGTCCACGGCGCAAAATAGGGGTCGCGCCCGTGGGCAATCCACACTCCATTTTGATTTTGGAAAAACCAATCTTTGTGGTTGTTTGGCTCGTGCGTGCCGGTATTGATATACAAATCGGGGGCTTCAGTCACCATCGGGCAATCTATCGCCGTATGATTATGCACAAAATCAAGCAGCAACGAAATACCCATGGCATTTAGTTTTGCGCGCAATTGTTTTAAGCCTTCTTCCCCGCCTAAATCTTCCGCCGGTTCATACGCATACACCGCGTACGGGGAGGCCGTAATTTGATCTACGGAAAAATCTGGTTTTACGGCGCGAATTTGCGCTTGGATATCGGCATTTTGGCGGGCAATTTCGGTAGCTTTAGGGCTTTGTTTCCACACGCCCATAAGCCACACAGCATCAAACCCGCGGTCCTTAAACAATTGCCAATATTCATCGGGGATTTCATGCAACAAAAACGTCCGCCCGTGTCTGGCCGCCAAACGGCTCAGCCAAGCACGTGTATTGATTTCTAAAATGTGTGGATTAGTCCGCATGAAAATCTCCCTAGGTAAGTTATAGCACTTTTAAGACGGGTTTGTAAAGAAATTTTTATGGGTTAATTTTATCTAACATAAAAATTTTGTTACAATGAAAAGGTAGTTACAATTTGATCTATTTTTGAACCGTATGCAGAATACGGGGTTGCCGGAAACGGCACTCATCCAAGTCAAAAATAGCCGATTGAGGCGCAACGGGGCCGTACACCCTGTTGCGTCGAATGTTTGCCACGCCTTCGGGCGCGGCAAACTACGGCTGTTATATTGAGTATCTTGGATGAGGCTTAATATAGCGGCCGTTTTTTTGCATATATTTTCGAAAATAGAGAGGAGAATTTTATGCAAAAGAGAACAAAAGGTTTTACCCTTATTGAATTATTAGTAGTTGTTTTAATTATCGGTATTTTGTCGGCGATTGCCCTGCCGCTATATGAAAAAACGGTATGGAAAAGCCGGAGTACACACCTATTAGCCCTAGTCAAAAATCTCGCCAATGCACAAGAAGTTTATTTTATGGAAAATGGCACTTATGCCACCGCGTTTAATCAATTAGTTTTTGATTTTGATATTCTATCAGATAAAGCTCAAGGTACTTCCTCTGTAAGTTCTAATGATGCTTTTAGAAATAATGATATGGTGCGATTAGTTGTTAATGTTTTTAGTAATGTTTTTGTTTTATCATCTGCACAATTTAAAACCGGACCGTATGCATCTTGCGGATTTATATTTCACCACCAAAGTAATGACATGAAGTTAAATCCTAAAACACTTTATTGTGTGGAACCTAGCACCGGATTAAAACAAGGAGATTTCTGTCAAAAAATAATAGGAGCAAAAAATCTTATAGACGTTATATGGGGCGTTCGTTTTTTTGAACTTCCCTAAATAAGTATCCACTCGGCATAGCCGGAGGGTTAGTGTCCCAATAAGGACGCCGGTGCTGGGGCTACCCAACACCGGCGCGGAGTACGAATATGAAACTTTTAGGCTTCTGCCGGAGTTTCTTCCTCGTCTTTAATCACCGGAGCAATACGGGCAATCTTGTCTCCTTCTTCCAAACGTACCAAACGTACGCCTTGTGCATTGCGGCCTACGGAGCGAATTTCCTCACAGCGGATACGAATGGTCATGCCCTTTTCGGTAACGACCATTAAGTCTTTGGTTTCGTCCACCAACTTAATACCTACTACGGAACCGTTGCGTTCGGTGGTTTTAATGGTAATAACCCCCATACCGCCGCGGTGTTGGCGTTTATATTCGCTAAAGGAAGTCCGTTTCCCGTAACCGTTTTCACAGACGGATAATACATCCGGTTGTTCCCCTTCGGTAGTAGCTTGTTCCATGCCTACCACTTCGTCGCCTTTAGCCAGCGAAATGGCACGTACACCCTTGGCCGGGCGGCCCATGGAACGCACTTCGTTTTCATCAAAGCGAATGGATTTACCGTGCTTGGTGGCAATGGCAATATCGCTCTTGCCGTAGGTCATTTGCACGCTGATTAAAACGTCGCCTTCTTCTAATCCCATCGCGATAATACCGCTGCGACGGATATTGGCAAATTCGCCCAGTTCCACGCGCTTGATACTGCCCATACGGGTACACATGGTCAAGAAGGCTGTTTCGCCTTGGTGTTTCTTCGGATCAAAATCTTCTATCGGCAACGCAGAGGTTACTTTTTCTTCTCCGTTGAGTTGCAGTAAGTTGACCAAAGCCTTACCTTTAGACATACGGTTGCCTTCAGGAATTTCAAAGGCGCGCAACGCAAACACGCGGCCGCGGTTAGTAAACATCAGCACCGTAGCGTGAGAAGACATAATGAACAAGTGTTCCATAAAGTCTTCTTCTTTGGTTTTGCTGCCGATAATGCCTTTGCCGCCGCGGTTTTGGCTCTTGTAGGTAGCCAGCGGAATGCGTTTGGCATAGCCGTCGTTAGAAATCGTGATGACCACGTCTTCCTTCTCAATGAAATCTTCCATAGAGAAGTCCGTCATATCCGGACCGATTTGAGTACGGCGGGCATCGCCGTAGTTCTTTTTCAATTCGGCCAGTTCGTTGACGATAATGTCCAAGATTTTTTGCGGATCCGCCAAAATACCTTGCAGTTCGGCAATTAATTTTAAGAGTTCTTTTTGCTCTTGTTCAATCGCCGCGCTGGACAGTTGCGTGAGTTGATGCAAGCGCATATCCAAAATGGCTTGTGCTTGTACTTCGGACAAACTGAATTTCTTCATCAATGCCACTTTGGCCGTCGGCACATCAGCACTGTTGCGAATAATGGAAACCACTTCATCCATATTGGCAATGGCAATGAGCAACCCCGACAAAATATGCTCGCGGCGGACGGCTTTGTTTAAGTCAAATTTGGTGCGGTTGGTGACCACTTCTTGGCGGTGTTTGACATAACATTTCATGACGTCTTTAATGGCTAACACACGCGGACGGCCGTCCACAATAGCGAGCATATTTACCGGGAACGAAGTTTGCAACTGGGTATGTTTATATAAGTGATTGAGTACTACTTGCGCGTTTCCGTCGCGTTTGATTTCAATGACTAAGCGCAT
>JAZNEO010000007.1:0-10378 GCA_045588685.1 Candidatus Avelusimicrobium sp.
ATGTTGTGCTATATCGGTTGGCATGGTGTTTTTCAAAATATCCAGCCCCAAAAATAATAATCCAAATCCAACAGCTGTTTCGGCGCATCTGCGTAATAAAGCCCACCGGGTAGGTAAAAATTGTCCAAAAAACCCCAAAGCAATAACGGGTAAAGCAAATAAGGAAATTTGGATCTTAAATCCAAATAAACTAACAAGCCATGCAGTGAAGGTTGTACCTATATTAGCCCCGAAAATAACACCCAGAGCCTGATTGAGCGTTAATAAGCCTGCACTGGTAAATCCTACCACCATGACGGTGGCAGCGCTGGAAGACTGGATAATTGAGGTTACACAAATACCGGACAACATAGCAGAGAAACGGTTATTTGTGGCACGGCTAAGCAGTAGGCGCATTTTATTGCCTGCCATTTTTTGTAGGCCGTCACTCATCATTTTCATGCCAAACAAGAAAATGGCTAATCCGCCTAATATATTAAGAATCAGTAGAAAAGAGTGCATAAAATATTATAATAAAAGAGAGTCTAAAAATACTCTCTTGAAAAAAATTATTTTTGTTCTGTCGGTTCAAATAATTTGGGAGATAAGTCCAAATACAAAGCAATCAAAGGTACCTGATATATCAGCGTCATAAAAGCAATTGGAATGATTGCCAAAAAACCGACTATGTACCGACTGACCGGTAGTAAAATCCAACTGATTGCTCCGAGCAGCCCTATGGCTAACATCGTAATTATAGAAACGATGACAGAGATCAACACCAATAAGAATAACAGCCCTACCGTGTGCCAAAAATGTCCTTTAACCAGTTGATACGAAGAAGAAAAACAATTCAAAAGGGGCAACTCAGTCAATAACAATAAATAGGGAACAAATATCCAATATATGACTGTTATTAACAAAAGTAAGATAAAAAAGACAACCCATATTCCTACTAATCCCCAAGCCACTAACGGCGCAGCTGCAAGTAGATAGAGAATAATCCAACAAATACCGAAAGCCACGGTCGCTCCAACACCTATTATGAGTATATAGAGCAAAGTTCCTAAGATTAAGCGCGGAAGACGATACAAAGCCAAAGCCCAACTTTCTGTTAGGTTTTGCGTATGTTTGCAGATATACAGTATTAAGGCACTTACAAACCAGCTAGATAGCAATGTGCTTAGTAAGGAAGCAGTCAACGATTGCCAAAGCTTTGGCTGAGTGGTGGCTGCCTGAATAGGATCAAAGCCTATCAATATCCCTTGTATGAGCCAACTGGCCGCCGGCGCACAAGCAGCTAACAAGAAAAATGGAAGAAATCTCTTCGTTATTTCTTGCCAACTGCGTTCCAACAAATCTTGAAAGTCTAGTGTATTATCTATTTCGTTCATAAGGGTTTGTCCGATATTTTAATAGGGTTTTGATCATCTGGTTCTTGTTGTTTATTTTGTGTCTGCTGATTATGCATTTTGCGTTCATTTTCAGCCAACTGACGAGCCATATCTTCATCAAACAGAATGGTGGGCATGCGGTCTTCCTCTTGATCTAAGGTTTGCGGTAAATGATCGGCCGCACTATATACTTCTTGTAAATGGCGTTCCGTAGAATCATCCGGTTGCGCGTTAATGGAAGCTTGGGTTACAGAAATGTCTAAATCTTCCGGTTGAAGCGGTTGCGGCGGTTCTACGGGGTCAGTATGTGCATTCTCAGCTGATAAAGGCGGCAAGGGGACCACTAAAGATCTGTCAATATATTCTAAGTCTAAAAACAGTCCGGTCATGATTGCTTGAAAGGTAATGAGAACATACAAGTAAATCATAGCAGCTAATAGAGCAGCTCCTATCAGATAAATAGGAGAAAGAGTTGGTAACCACATCATTAATTGAAATTGTAAAGCCGTTGGATTGGTCAGTAATTGTGGCAGGAATGCTTTTACGGCACACGCTGCGGCTAAACCCAATAAAAGACATAATCCAGCTATACATAGTAAAACAAAGATAACTCGCCCATAATGAGCAGAAGCCAGTCTCCAGCTATATTGCAAACCGGATAATGGGCCTTCGCCACGCAAGGTAATGGCATATTGTGTGAACATAAATGGCAACATCCCAAATCCAAGGCCGATGTATACTAATGCTACTACCCATACGGAACCGGAAAAGACTGCTCCCAATAAGATTAAGCATACCGGGATAAATAAGAGAATGGAACTGATAATAAAGTAGAGAGAAGGAATAAAAGCTCCTTTGAAACACTCAATGGTGCCAAATCCAGCTCCTTCGATTTTGTCTGCTATGATTTGAATAGTTGCTGTTGTAAACACCACACCCAGTAAGGCAGACAATAAGCCCAGTGGAATTTGCAGTAGCATCATTAATGGGTGTTGTTTACCTACTAACAAAACAATACCCGCAGAGGCTGCCACAGCCAATATGTTACACAGCAAGACCAAAAAGCATAATAGCACTACGGAACCAAATGCTTGATTGGCGACTTTTAAACTTCTAAAGATTAAACCAAATACAGATACTGGACCTTGTTTGAATTCCATATAATTTCCTCAAGTTTTTATTATATCAAAAAGCAAGCTATTCTCTTATATTAGCAGAATTTACGAATTATTTAAAGCGTTTGCGGCAGTGTGGGCGCTGGCCCAGGCCCAATGCAAGTTATATCCGCCCACACGGCCCGTTACGTCCAGTGCTTCTCCGATTACAAATAAACCGTTTCGCTTTTTGCACTGTAAAGTGTTTGGATTAAATTGAGAGACTTCTATTCCCCCTGCTGTTACCTCGGCTTGTGTATATCCCATAGTGCTAACAGGTATAAAGTCAAAATGTTGCAGGCGTTTGGCCGCCGCGATTAAGACAGATTTTGTAGTATTAGCGGCAGGTACATCTAACTCTTGCAATAATGCGGCCGCTATTTTACTGGAAATGTAGAAAGAAAGTAATTTAGAAAATAAAAGATTTTTTTGTTTATGTGTTTGTAAAAAAGCTTGTACATCTAGCTGGGGAATAAAATTGATAGAGAGTTTTTTCCCTTCTTCCCAATATAACGAGGTTTGCAACACGGCAGGTCCGCTAATTCCCTGATGAGTAAACAGTAAATTACCTTGTTCTATATGTTTATCCAATGTGATTTTGACAGGTAAAGAATTACCCGTTAGTTCGCGGAAAATAGGGCGCCAAGTCGTATCGGCGCGCAAACCTACCAGTGCAGGGCGCGGTGAGACGGTTTGTAAATCGAGTTGCGGAGCTATTTTCCAAGCCAGCGAAGTAGCTCCTAACTGTGGATAAGACATTCCGCCGCAGGCTAAAACTACGTGCCGGGCATATATTTTTCCGTTAGAGGTAAGCAAACAAAATTGTTCCGGTTCGACTAGAATTTGCAACACTTCTGTATTAAATAAAAAAGAGGTGTGTTGGGCCTTCGCACGCTGTAACAGCCAGGCCGTGACTTCTGCCGCACGATGGGTAACAATGCGTCCGTCTTCCTTTTCAATATAAGGGATGTTGTTTTGTTGCAACAGGGCTAATAATTTGTCGGGTGGAAAGGCGGCCAAAGCATGATGACAAAAGTGTTTATTTGTGCTGTAATAATCTTGTGCAGAAACTTGTCGGTGGGTGATATTGCATTTTCCCCCGCCGGTGATGGATAATTTACGCCCGGCACGAGGACTATGCTCTATGACCAATTTAGGAGCCGCAAAAGAGCCCGCGCAAAATAAGCCGGAAGCTCCTGCACCTATGATTACAGTGTGCCATGTACATTGATGTGGATTTTGTGTCATGTAGCTAGTATAACAAAATTTTTAATGCACAAGGCGAGTTTCAAATGCTATACTATAAAAAAGATTTTTAAACCACTTGTTTAAGGAGAAAATATGGAACTCAAAGGTTCTCAAACTGAAAAAAACTTGATGGAGGCATTTGCCGGCGAATCGCAAGCACGTAATAAATATACGTACTATGCTTCTAAAGCCAAAAAAGAAGGTTTTGTGCAAATTGCCAAAATCTTTGAAGAAACCGCCAACAACGAAAAAGAACATGCCAAATTATGGTTCAAAGAATTACACGGCGGCGAAATTGCCGATACGGCTACCAATTTATTGGATGCCGCTCAAGGCGAAAATTATGAATGGACCGATATGTATGCCGGTTTTGCCAAGACAGCCAAAGAAGAAGGTTTTACCCGGATTGCCGCTTTGTTTGAATTAGTGGCCAAAATTGAAAAAACCCACGAAGACCGCTACCGCAAATTATTGAAAAACGTAGAAACCAAGGAAGTCTTCAAAAAAGCCGGTATCGTGATGTGGGAATGCTCCAACTGCGGACACATTCACATCGGCGAAGAAGCTCCCGGCATTTGCCCGGTATGTGCGCACCCGCAAGCCTACTTTATGGTACGCGCTGAAAATTATTAAGTTATTACACACGCAAAAAAACGAACGGAGAAGAAAAACTTTTCCGTTCGTTTTTTTAATGTATCAATTTAATTATACTTTTTCGGTTTCCAACATATTCACATAGTTGAGTTTTATGATCCCTTCCTTAATCCCGTTTAGCCGATAATATTCCCCCCACTATGGAGCAAAACGCGCCAAACAGTAGGGCCGCCATGTAACCATAAATAAAAGAGGGTTGATAGGCCATGCCGTGTGCAGATAAAGAATGTTGCACAAGTGTGTACACGGCTACGGAAAGCACCGTTCCGCTAATCATCCCCACATTGCGCGCCAGCGCATTAACACTAGCCACCACCCCTAAATGCTCTTTGGGCGCGGCGCTGAGTACCGCAGTATTATTAGGCACTTGGAAAGTGCCCGAACCAATTCCCATAATCAGTTGTGCCAGTACAATATAGGAAATACTGGGAGCAGAGCCAATAAAGGCGAACATCAGCGTAGAAATTAACAAAAATACAAATCCCGCCGTCGTGATAATCCGTGCGGGCCACCGCGCGCATAAAGCTCCGGACACGGCCGAAGTCAAAGCCAGCATCACAGGAAATGGTAACATTAACAAGCCGATTTTAACAGGGTCCATTCCCATAATTTCCGTTAAATAAAAAGGCAGGAGTACCGAATTAACAAATAAAGCGGTAAAGCCTAATACCGCTACGATACATCCGTAGGCAATCGCAGGAATTTTAAAAATATCCATTCCTATAAATGGATGAGGAGAAATTTTTTCTCTGCGAAAAAATAATACACCAAACACAAGTGACGCCGCAAAACAAGCTAACACCGTCCATAAATTTTCTCCCTTTGCCGAGGCGGTACTCATCGCATATAAAAAGGTAAAACTGGTTATTACATAATAGACGGCACCCTGCCAATCTAATTTTTCCCGTCGATTGGAACGGAAACGCGGAATAATATAAATGCCGCGCCATACGCCTACCGCGCAAATGGGAATTGTTAACCAAAATAGTGACTTCCACCCCCACCATTGTATGAGTGCGCCGCCAATGGCCGGGCCCGCCAATCCTCCGCAGGCCACTACCGCTCCAATCGCGCCAAAGGCTTTGCCGCGGGATTTGCCGTGAAATACTTGAGTAATTAAAGCCTGCGCCGTAGCCATCATGGCAGAAGAGCCGATTCCTTGAATGACCCGTGCAAAAAGTACCATCGCAAAAGAATTGGCCAGTGCGCCAAACAATGCCCCAATTCCAAACACCAAAAATCCGCCCAAATACATCCACTTGCGGCTATACATATCGGACAATTTTCCAAATACGGGCAACAAACTGGTCAGTACCAATAAATATAGGCTGACTATTAATTGTATGTCATCAATCGGTACCTGAAATTCAGCAGACATCGTCGGTAAAGCAATGTTTAAAATGCCCGCCGACAGGGTGGACATAAAAGTGCCATTGGCCGTTACCGAAAAAATGGTCCATTTGCGAGATAATTTTAAGTGTACTTTCTGCATATTATTATTATATCTTTTCGAAAGATAAATTTGAAAATTGCTCTTTACAAATTGCAAGAAAAGAATTAGACTACAAATATGGGGTATTTTAGACCTTAAATAACCCTAAGGGCCCAGGAAACGTCTAGGCCCAAAAAATAAACAAAAATAGGTCTTTTTTCACTTTCATATTTTGCAGGACAAGGTTATACTATAAGTATGAAGTATTGTGTAAGATATAGAATTTAACTCGCAGAGGACTATTTACTATGTGCAAATTATTTCAAAAATTTCTTGCCTGTTTTTTAAGCTTCTTGATGCTCTATACCAGTGTGGTGCCGTCTTATGCGCAGGCGGCGCAAGGTGCTGCGCAGCAACGCCAAACGATACAGATGACATCAGAACAGGAGCATTTACTTCATCGGTATGTTGAGCGAACTGCACGGGAGCAAATGACGTTACAGCGGGATGCGGTAGCCGGAGTAGTGCATGAAGAAGAGAAACGGATAGATTATGAGAAAAAGACGTATGAGGCGCAGGAAGAGGCGCGGAAGTGGTTCAGAAATTTGAGATGGCATGTAGAGAAAGTAGCAGGGGACTTGCGCTCAGAAACTACGCAAGGGGAAGGGCAGAATGGAAATGTAGCAAAATCGGATTCAGAAGAAGAGTATAACTATTTTAAAAATTCGTATTTAGCCCAGTTGGATGCTGAATTTCATAAACAATTGGGTGAATTAGAGGATTTAAGGAACACGCAAGATAAGTTGTACAAGTCGGAGTTAGCGAGTGGCAGGCTGATGGGCTTGGCGGAAGAGAAGGTTTTGGTTGAGTATGAAAGGGTGTTGGACGAGATAAATCAAGAGCAAGACTCCTTATGGGCGCAGTATCATGCTAAGAAATCAGACAAAGAGATTCGCAAAGTTTATGACGATAACCAGGAAGAGATAAAAGAGGCGTATGAGAAGTTGCAGGAGCAATCTGAAGAAGAGCTACTGGCGCAAGGGCGTGCGTATATACGGCGGTTAGCTTCGTATTTGCATTTTATGGCGGAAGGTCAGATTATTCCGTTAGATGTTTACGAGCAGGTAAAACGGCAATATGGCAAATACGAAGGTGAGGTAGAGTGGATAGACAAAGAGGTAGGTTTAGTAAAAGTAAAAAAGGCCGGGCGAATTCCGATAGGTTTACAAGGGATGATTTTCCGATTAGTAAGAGAAGTGTATCCTGCGTTTTTGGCGGTAGGTGCTTTGGGCAAAGAAGAGCGGGTATGGGGAGCTGCTCTGATGAGAGAACATTTAGCGGAGCAGCAAACGTCGTGTCGGGAGATGGGGTTAAAGGACACGGGTGCTGAGAATATTTTAGCGAAGAAGTGCCAAGAAGCGGTTTTAACGGCGAACAGTTTAATTGTGTTAGGTCAGTCGGAGGCTGATCGGTTAGCGATTAAGTCGTTCATGGAAGTAGGTAACAACGGGGTATTGGGACCGGCTGTAATCATGACAGCTGGGGTAGGTTTATTGGAATTAGCAGGTGGGCGATCTCTACCTGGTAGTCGTGATTTGGCGGAGATTATTATAAATGCTGGGAAGCGGGAGAAGAAATGGTGGGAGAAAGCGCTTTCGATAATATCTATACATGATTGGATCAATGGCGTCAACATGGCTGTAAACGGAAATCCATGGTATGAAGACCAATGGAATGGAAGTTTATATGAACGACAAGAAAAGGGACAACCGCGCCATTATAGTAGTTATAAAGCGTTATGGAGTGCTTGGAATGATTTGGGTGCGTATTTAGCCTTAGAAGCCAAAGATGGGAATCGTGCAGCGCAGGAGACGTTGAAGCAAGTATTAGATGGGTTGAAGGACCCAAAGACAGGGGTATCTGGGGCGAATGGGTTAATTAGTACGTCGAACGGAGCGATTGCAATCAGGTTTCCGATCTTTTTCAGTGGGGTATTGGCGCAGGGGTATCAGTTGCCCGGTTTCTTGTTAGATGGAAAGAACATATCGGTAGCATGGAAAAAGGGAGATCAAGTAGTAGAGGCTGTGCATGTAAACACGCAGTCTGAATGGGCCCAGGTAAAGAGGTCATTAGACTGGGTAAACAGCAATTTGAAAAATGGGAAATTAGATTTAACGGGTTATGCACTTCTGCAAATGATAATGACCGGGAAGTCTGATATAGACCCATATTCCAGATGGGCGATTAATAAAGAGCTATATTCTGCCTACAACTCTGTACCGGGCCGGCCTGCGATTGGTGAACCGAAAAGACCGACGAGTTCGGATGTCGAAATTTATGCCAAATGGCAGAAGGCATTGCGGGTTGGCGGATTTATCGATATAGGGATCACGGTAGTCAGTGTGTTCTTCTTAGGTGCCGGGTTGGTAAGGGCAGGGATGTCTACGGCGCAGGTAATGAGAGGAACAGCGCGGGCGGTACGTATAGCTCGTGCAGGAGCGGCGGCCAGTAAAGGGGCGACCAGCGCCGGGAAGCTTTATAGACGGATTGTACGGTTAGGGATGTTACAACGGTACGGTACAAATTATAGTTTACTATTTAAGAACATACGCAACGGCAAGCTGATTACATTTAAGCGTAAGCCGATAGGTTTTGCCAAAGAGCAACAGATAGCAAGAGAGATAGCGAAAGCGGAAGGACGGTCGTCGCTAACTGCTGCAGAAGAGGCAGCCTTTGGTCGCTCTTTGGAACAGAGTTTTGAACAACTGCAAGCAGCCAAACAGGCAGAAGCGGCGGCCAATGCCGCATGGAAGGCAGAACAGGCGGCTAATGTGGAGGCATCTGCACGGAATGCTCGAACGATTGCGTCTGGACAACGAGCGGGTGCGAGTGCAAAAGGAGCTAAAACAGCCAGTGCGAGTGCAAGTGGTGCCAAAGCAGCGGGACAAACCATTACACCGTTACGAGGTGAATACACATGGAATGAGTTTAAGGAGCTATCCCACAAGCGTTTTGATGTGTTAAAGAAGAGCGTTGTTGAGAGTTTGAATGAGACTCGGTATGACATAACACGAGTAGGAAGCGAGTTAGGAAGGTTCTTCTTTGGAAAGAGTCCGTCTGTGTCGAAATTGAGCTTCCCACAGCGTACATTGAATTTTCTGAAAAGAGTAGCTAGTGGTGGCCTCATCATCGTGACTAATATGTTTGGGACGATGAATGCCGAAATGGCAGCAGCTAAGACCGCCGCAGAAGCTGCCAATGGTGCCAAAGTAGTTCAGGTAATGGATGTGGGTGGAGCCGTCCGTGCCGCAAGAGGTGGTGTAATTACTTGGGAAGAAGCCACCCGAGGGTTATCTATAACAGATTTTACGAAGGCAACCTCTAATCCTTTCAAAGTGGCTCAGACGACTGATTTACTCCGAGTTGGCGGTATTGAAGCAGCCACTAAGCAAGTTACACAAATCGGTAATATCGCCAATATGACCAAAGGACTGAGAGCGACGAAAGCAGCTGTCAATCCATTTGGATGGGTGAGATTGTTCACGCCTAGCCTAGTGTTGGGTACATTCTGGGATCAACGGTTGAAGAATAGTAGCTTCTTCTCTACCCCCTCTTCTTTAAGAACGACGGTAGCATATACAAGCTATGTGAAAAATTATCATGACGATTTCTTCAAGCTAATAAGCTTTCAGAATATTTCTCAAGCTTTCCGTGATGTTGTTCAGGAATCTGTCGTAGCTGGGGTTTCTACAAAAGAGCAATATCAGGACCAATATCAAAATTGGCAAACCAGATGGCAAAATTATCAAACGGGTAATGCAGCGATCCGCATGGGTTATGAGCGGCAAGGATATCCGATTACCGCTAAAATCCAGAGTGGTTGGCAAACGCTCCAAGATTACTTTTACTTAAAATATGTAGCTCCTTGGACCTTGCGCATGAACCCCTTATACCAAGCTCGTATCAATGCACCAGTTCAAGTTCCGCAAGCTGCTCCAGTCGCACCTGTAGCTGTCGCGGCCCCGGCGGTTGCTCAACAAGCTACCCCCCTCCCGGTGGTTGAGACAGAAACTCGTCAGCCTACCGCTGCGGTACAGTTTGGAAATACTACTACACAGATTACGGCTACTCCTTCTGCCCGAACTGGATATCTGTACTCCGGTATTCCAGTCTTCGCCATTGCAGATAAGTTAAAAACTGCGTGGCAACGTCTAACCCGTTCTAACCGCGTAGCGAACGTGGAAGAAGCTCGTGCAGCCAATGCGGCGCACGCGGCTGGTTTAGCAGCTGCTATTTCCTTCTTAGCGGCGTTGGCAGGTTTTGCTGATTTCGTCGCGCCGGCAGTTGCGTTACTCAAAGACTCTTTAGGATTAAGTACCTTTGTGGCATCCTTGGTCACTTTGTCCGGATTTGGTATGTTTGGCTTATCTATTCCTTTTGGAAAATTACAAGCTCAAATCGGTCGTATACCAATGATGCGTATCGGTTTAGCTTTATCTACTCTAGGGTTAGCTATC
>JAZNEO010000008.1:0-2361 GCA_045588685.1 Candidatus Avelusimicrobium sp.
GGAGATTGGATTACCTTGCCGTCCCACGGGGCCGACGGAACTGTGGTGGATATTACCTTAACAACCGTGCGGGTGCAAAATTTTGATAATACGATTGTCAATTTACCCGCGTATGATTTGGTGTCGCGTCCGTTTCAAAACTGGAACGGTATGTTGCAAAGCGGTGCCCGCCGGATTCAACGTGCTTTATATATTGACGTAGAAGCCATTCAGTTTTTAGATCAAGCTATGTTGGAACGCTTGTCTAAAATTAAATTGCTGGAAACCTATTTGAAAAATAAAGTGACTGAAATCCGTGCCTTTAACGAGCAACGTAACGTGAAAGAAAGTGTGCTTAACGGCCGTCATTTGACCAATATCGGTACGTTTCGCCAGTATGCCGTGGAATACTTGCGCAGTTTGCCTACCATCGATCATACACAAACATGTATGGTGCGCCAATTGGCGGCGGGCTCGCAGGGGCTTCCGCTGGAGATTTATTGTTTTGCGGCTACGACCGAATGGGTAAAATATGAAGGAATTCAAAGTGATATTTTTGACCATTTATATTCCGTAATGCCGGAATTTGGGCTCTATCCCTTCCAGCAACCTACCGGCAGAAGTGTATCCAAGGCATTTGAAAACAAAATAGCCAGCAAGTAAAATCATTTATCATTTCAAGAGAAGGCACGTTTTTGACGTGCCTTTTTGGTTGTTTATTTGTTGGCCGTTTTCTCGTCGGGGAATAAAAAACACTTGACACCGTTTTTTTTTTTTGTAGCATTTTGAAAGCGAGAGCAGTACCCCCTGATGTTTGTTGTGTAAAACACGCGTTTTGAGGCTGTTTTATTGAAGAAAATAAGGTTGTAGAAAAGAATCTAAAAAGGAGAAACTATGAAAAAAGGTTTCACGTTAATTGAATTATTAATCGTTGTATTAATTATCGGTGTATTAACCGCGATTGCTTTGCCACAGTATCAAACCGCGGTGGATAAAAGCCGCTATGCTACCTTAATGCCGATGGCCAAAAGTGTAGCAAATGCTCAAGAAGCGTATTATATGAGTGACGGGCGTTATTCGGAGGATTTGGCATATTTAGATGTGCAGTTACCCAATGACCCGAGCGGTACGGTAGCTAACATAGGAGACGGGCTAAAAGTAGAGATTAGCGAAGATACGGATTATGGATATGTAAAAATGTCCAAAGAAGGTTTAGAAAACAATTACATTATTTATCAAGATAACAGTTTAAATTATCCCAAAGAAATCCATTGTGAAGCGTTAAGCGGTAGTGAGCGGGCAGAGCGATTATGTAAGTCATTAGGTGGCTCCTACATCAGCGGGAGCTTAAGTGAAGGATATGATACGTATGTACTGGAAGGGGGTGGCAGTGGCACTCCGTGGAGCTTCGCGCATGCGGACACGGGCACTACGGGCGTGGAAGGATGTGAATCGTATCCGTGTATCAAGGAATGTACAGGGGCTATTAGTGCTTGGGTTGCACAAGCTTTCGGGGCAACTCCGAGTTGCGAGGCAATTTATCAAGAAGATGGGAGTTTTGTGGAAAAAGCTTGTATAACAGGACAAGGCTGCATGGTTGTTGATTATACAGAGAACGGTATGGATGGAATGTTGTGTGACGAAAGTGGAACAGTATGTCCGATTTCAGGCCAAACAGATGCCAATGGTAATATTACCTCCTACCGGAGTTGTGAAAGTTCTTTAAACATAGGGGCAGACGGTAAGTGTGCTGGTTATGATTATGGGTATGATGCTACTTACGATGGTAATGGCAACCAAACCTCTTATCGACATTGTGCGTTTGATGAAAATGGGCAATGTAGCAGCTATGATTATGGGAGTGACTATACTTATTATGCTAATGGACAAGAGGCTACAAGGAGCGATTTTAGTGAAGACGGTTCTGGAGATAACTATACTTTTGATGAGAATGGTAATGTAACCTCTTTTAGATACTGCTCTGCTGTTGACGGGAACAAGCAATGTACCGGGGAATATTATTCCGGTGGTACCTATACTTACAACGGAAATGGTGATCTGATAGCTTCTAGTTCTTTTTATTATGGCTCTGGAAATGAGACTACTTACGATGGAAATGGCCATACTGTATCTACTCGAAGCTGTGCTAGTGACGGAGAGGGTGCATGTACCGGTGGTTATACTTCGGGGACGGATTATTCAGGTTATGATGAAAGTGGTAATTATTTATCATATACGTGTGCAATTGTAGATGGACAATGTAATAGTTACAGTACCGCTTATGTGTTCAAAAAAAGAACAGAGGGTAGCTGGGGTGGTGTCGCAGAATGTAAAGCTTGGAGTGGAAAAACTTGTACTTCTTTGTGTCGTACTCGATATGGC
>JAZNEO010000009.1:0-8079 GCA_045588685.1 Candidatus Avelusimicrobium sp.
ATGATTATTTCTCTGTACCAAACGACGATATTGTGGCACGAGCCGAACTGGCACTCACGCAGTTAGACCGTAGCCAAATTGGCACCATACACAGTTTTTGTGCCGACATTTTGCGTAGTTTTCCGTTGGAGGCGGGACTGGCACCGCAGGCAGAAATAGATACCGGTTCGCGCGGACAACATATTTTGGAGATGGAGTGGAACCGTTTTTTGGATGTTGAATTGGGAGCGCAGTCTGCGCATGCAACCCAATGGAAAGAAGTGCTTTCTCGCATTTCTCTGTCTCAGTTATACAGTTGGGTGCAGGAAATGTGTAGCGGTAAAATTGAGCAATATGACTATTTTGCCCAAAAGGATAAATTAATTGCCGTTTGCCAAGAACGAGCTATCCAAACCAACCGGCTTTCTACCGCGTTTTTAGAAAAGGGTAAAAAGCCGCGGGCTGTGGAAAATGCTTTACAACAAGCCCAACGTCGTTTCGAACAGGCGGTGGTGTGGTTACAAACGGGGCAATTACCTACTGCAGAGGAAGAGACTATTCCCATAGGTTCGTCCATTCCTAAGGGGTGGGATAGTTCTTCTATAGAGGAAGCCAAAGCCTTGTGCCGTTTTGCAGAGCAGGCAGATCCTTGTGTGCAGAGCTGGATTTTGAAAGTGCACCGGTTGTTAGAAGGTCTAATTACCCGCGTGAAACAACGCTATGAAGCGGAAGGTATTTTAAGTTTTGATGATCTGATTGTTAAGACGCGCAATTTACTAAAGACTAATTTGCTGGTGCGCCGCTTGTTGCAAGAAAAATATGATGCTTTTTATATTGATGAATTCCAAGATACCGATCCGGTACAAGGAGAAATCCTCTTGTTCTTAGCTGAGCAAAAAGGGAACGGGGCCACTAGTTGGCAACAGGTACAGCTCCAACCCGGTAAATTATGCGTAGTGGGGGACCCAAAACAATCTATTTATCGTTTTCGTGGGGCGGATATTACGGCTTATGAATTGTTTACCGATTTGATTTTAAGACAAGGAGGACAGAAAGCCTATTTGCGTCAAAATTTCCGCAGCGAGCCGGATATTATTTCCCTGACTAATCAAGTTTGCTGCACCGTGATGAAAGAAAAACCGGCTTTTCAACCTGCGTATGAACCTATTTTTACCGCCAAACCATTTAGACAGCCTGCCGTAGAAATCACCGTCATCCAAGAGGGAGAAGGACAAGCCGATGATTATCGTCATAATCAAGCCCAATGGGTGGCGCATTGGATTAAACAGCATGTGGGCACAGATGTGCTGGCTAACGGGCAGAAACTGACCTATAAAGATGTCGCTATTTTATCGCGTGCGGGGACTACTTTAGGCCCCTATACCGAGGCTTTACGCCGGCACGGCATTCCTTTCCTTGTAGAAGAGGATCCGGATTTTTACACGCGGCAAGAAATTGCGGATTTGTTAAATTTGTTGCGTGTACTGGAAGACCCTCAGGATAAAATTGCTTTAGCCGGGGTGATGCACAGTCCGCTGGGAGCACTAACGGACGAAGAGTTATACCAAGCGGCCCAACGCAAAGAGTTAGACTTTAGGGTCCCCTCTGAGTCTGCTAAACTGGAACGTTTATTTGCGCAACTGCGTTATTTGTCCGCGCAAAAGGGCCGTATGCCGCTCTATCAGTTCTTGCAATGGATTGTGCAAGAAACCGGTTTGCGTGAGATATGTGCCTATGCTTACGAAGGAGCTAACAGTATAGAACACATCATGCGTTTAGTGTCTTTAGCGCAAGGTTATGCCTTGCAAAATCCGGTCAGCTTGGGGCAATTTTTGGCGCGGGTAGATGATCTGATTACACAAGAGTTAAACCGTCTTACTTCTGCCAGCGGGGAGGCGGCCAGCCAAGCGGTCAATGTGATGAGTATCCATAAATCGAAAGGATTGGAATTTCCAGTGGTGATTTGGGTGGATTTATCCAAGCGGGAAACACATACGGTCGCTACGCAAGATACTCATTTATATTCGTGGCGTTACAACATACACGGACTCAGAGTAGGTAAGTATGCAGATTTGAATTTAGTTTGGTTGGAAGAAGAACAACGGGAACACAGCCGTTGTGAAGAGGTGCGTGTTCTGTATGTAGCTTTAACGCGGGCGCGTGAGAAACTAGTATTGGTGGGGAATGATTTTGGGGAAGCAGGCACGGTCATGGGGGCGCTGAAACAAGCAGGCATCCGTCCGGAAAATACAGAAATAAAAATACCCATACAATGGAATAGCGTACCCTATGTATCACCGGAAAATTTCATTTATCAACATCAAGTGGCTGAGTCTGATCGGGTGGTGCTTGGCGACTTAGAAAAATGGAAAGAAGCTTATAGTAAGCGGCAAGCAGCTTATGAACAGAATAAACAAAATACGAAGTCTTTGTCTCCCTCTAAGCGCGCAGAGCATGAGGATATTTCCGACGCGCAAGCGATGCGGTTGGGCAGTTTGGTGCATACCGCCTTGCAACGCTTTGGGCAATATCCGCAAGAAACTCCGCAACAACTCCTGCAAGCCGCGCTTTCTACTACCGGGCAGGATTTATACGAACAGGCCCTTGTTGTACTAAATTCATTTTGGCAAAGTGAGGCTTTTGAGCAGTTGCGGCAATTAACTCCCTTAGGGACAGAACTACCTTTTTCACTGGATACTGAGCAGGGAGTAGTGAGCGGGATTATTGATTTTTTGGGGCAAGATAAATCGGGCACCGTGTGGGTGCTGGATTATAAAACCGATGAAGTAACGCCCGGGCAAGAGCCTGCCGCCGCGCAAAAATATTGGCCGCAGCTGGAAGTATATATGCAAGCGGCTCAGCTGCTCTATCCGCAAAAGACCGTAAAAGGAGCCATTGTATTTATACGCGGCGGCATATGGGTGGAGTACCAAAGAAAATAATTGCTAAAATTTAAAGAGTATTAGGAGGATATATGTTTGATAAGTTAGGACAATTAAAAGATTTATGGCAGCTGAAAAATCAGATGCAGGAAATCAAAAAGAGACTAGATAATATGGTAGTAAAGGTATCCAGTCCCAATCACGTGTTTGAGATTACCATTTCCGGCTCTCAGGAAGTCAAGGAAGTGACGGTAGATGCCACGTACAAAAATTTTTCAGAAGTTCAATTAGGCGAAGAATTGAAAACCGCCATCAATAAAGCGGTGCGTGATAGCCAAGCCTTGGCGGCGCAAGCCATGGGCGGGGCAATGGGCATGGAACTGCCGAAAGCATAATATGTCTGGGCTTGATACCTACGCAGTGTTTGGGGTTTCTTTGACGGATCCCGCTAAATACGGCAGCCGTATTTTTAAAGACTTGTTGGCTTTAAATTATCGGGTATATGCCATTAATCCAAAGGGCGGCACACTGTTTGGAAAACCGGTATATAAATCACTTGCAGAGATTGGCCAACCGATATATGGCGCCATTTTGGTGGTGCCGCCGGCTGCTGTAGCGGATGCGGTACGCCAGTGTATCCGGGCGGGTGTGCAAGAAATTTATTTTCAACCCGGTGCGCGGAACCCGCAAGCCTATCAGCAAGCCGTTCAAGCCGGCATCCACGCGGTAGAAGGATGTTTTATGGCAGAGAACGGAATTTGGTAAGGGAAGGTGCGGCGTTGCAAATAGGATCCTTGGAAATTGACCGGATGGGATTAGGCACCTGGGCATTGGGTGGCGGAAGGGATTGGGGAGAAACGCTTGCCGATCAAGCCTATGCCACCGTATCCGCCGCGATAGACAGAGGCATTGTTTTAATAGATACAGCCCCCGTTTACGGAGCGGGTACATCCGAAGAAATCATAGGCCGCACAACCTCTTCTTGCCGTCAACGAGTGGCATTAGCCACCAAATGCGGCATTTGCTTGCATGACGTGCGCCCCGATCACGATTTGCGGCCCCAAAGTATTTTGCAGGAATGTGAAAATTCCCTTCGGCGATTGCGAACCGATTATATTGATTTATATCAAATCCACTGGCCGGACCCGAAAGTACCATTAACGGAAGCGGTGGGCACCTTAGCACGCTTACAAGAACAAGGGAAAATCCGGGCAATCGGGCTTTGTAATGTATCAGCGGAACAAGTAAAACAAGCCAGCGAAGTAACCCCTATTGCAAGTGTGCAGAGCCGCCTCTCTTTACTAGATCAAGAGGCTCTTTCTTTGGCGGCGTTTTGCCAACAACGGGGTATTTCTTTTTGGGCCTATGGTGTGTTGGGGGGAGGCATTTTGACAGGCAAATATATCCAAATGCCTAACTTGCGCCGTTGTGATGCACGGCGGTATTTTTATCCGCATTATTTTGGGGAAGGATTTCACGCCGCTATGCCCGTAGCGCAACGTGTGAAAACGGTGGCTCAACAAAGACAAATACCCCCTAGTGCGGTAGCTTTGGCGTGGGTTTTGGCGCAACCGGGCGTGAGCGGTGTGCTAGCCGGTGCCCGTACGAGTACTCAGGTGGCAGAAAACATACAGGCCTTGTCTTTGCAGTTAAGTGCCCAAGAGCAGGAGTTCCTACGTGGAAAGTGAAACACATATTAGCGAATATTTGCAACGGATTTTACCCGCTTTAGGTGTTAATAAACAGCGGGAATTGGGGCGTTTGTTATACGAAATTAACAAACGGGATGCCTTGCCTTTGGACGAGATATTACCGGCCGAAAAAAATTTCACTTTTGAGCGGGCCAAAAAAATATTGTTGCAAAAACGCTATCCGCTTTCCTACAAAACCGCTCCCAAAAACGCATTTTATTTACCCAAATTGGAGTTCGACCCGGCCCAGCGGGCAGATTTATCCGGGCGTCCTTTTTCTCCCAAACAAATATACATAGAAGCCGCGGTGCAAGACAGTCCGTTAGCACTTCGTGCCCATAAAATGTTTCCACACGCCCAAGTGGAAATTTTACACGAGAAAAAGCAGGTGGGACAACCCTGCTTTTCTCGCCGTACGGAAACGCTTCTTATTCATCAGGAAAAGTACGATTTTGTAAAGCCCTGCCCCTGCTCGCAAGGAAATGCGGGGTGTGGGTATAATTTGATTAATTTGGGATTTGGATGCCGGTTTGAGTGTGAATATTGTTTTTTACAGCAGTATCAAAATTTGCATGCTATTTTATTGCCGGCCAATATCAATGATTTTCTGGCGAAAATAGATCAGATCACTTGGCGCAAAGGCCTTTTTGAACGACCGCGTATCGGTAGCGGAGAATTTACAGACTCACTGGTATTTGACGAATTGACTCAATACACACAAGATATAGTGCCCTTTTTTCGGGCGCGGCCGCATCTGCAATTTGAATTTAAAACCAAAAGCGTTTGTATTGAAGGACTGTTGCGTGCGGGCGGAGCTGAAAATGTGGTGGTAGGCTGGTCTGTAAATGCACCGCAATTTATTGAACATGTGGAACATTTAACGCCGGATTTAACTGCCCGTTTGCAGGCCGCGGCGCAAGTGGCTCGTGTGGGATATCGGTTAGGTTTTCACTTTGATCCGGTGGTGCCGTTTGAAGGATGGCAAGCCGCCTATACCCAAGCGGCCGAGCAAATTGCCCAATCGGTTCCGTTAGACAAAGTAGCGTGGATCAGCGTGGGGATGTTACGTTTTTCCCGCGAGCTGAAAAAAGCGGTGGAAAATCGTTTCCCGGAAAATACGATTTTAGACGGTGAATTTCTATTAGATTTTGACGGCAAAATGCGTTATCCCGCAGTTTTAAGACGGGAAGTATATGATTATTTTGTGCCGTTTTTGCGTCGCCTTTTCCCTCACACACATGTCTATGTATGCATGGAAGCCCCGGAGTTGTCCTTACACTAACAAGATAACAAGTACTCTATTCTACATTTGGCATTTCCTACTTATGCTAAGAACAAATCGGCTTTAGAAGCGTAGTAAAAAAGAGACTGGAAACGAAGTAGTCTGTTTGATATGTATGAGCGAAAAAGCGAGTTTATCAAACAGCGTTTGCAGTCTCTTTTTTTGCTTCTTTGCCGAGAGTCTTTTTGGATACTTTTTCTTCGGAAAGAAAAAGTATTATAAAAAACACTTGACACCGTTTTTTTTTTTTGTAGCATTTTAAATAAACGAACAAAAGGAGGTTGTTTATGTTGGTAAAAAATAACAGAGCATTTACGCTTATTGAATTATTGGTAGTAGTATTAATTATCGGCATTTTATCGGCTGTTGCAATTCCCCAATACCAAGTGGCTGTAGAAAAAACAAAAGCTACCAATTTGCTCTCTTTGCTCGCTTCTGTCGCTCAGGCAGAAGAAGTGTATTATTTGGCGAATGGAACATATACGGATAAAATGCACGATTTGGATGTACAAGTGGATTATGTACGTAATGAAAATAAATGGAATGGAGTAGTATATCAGCTACCAGAGGGGCATTGGTTTATGCTTGATTTTCATGCCTCTGTGGTGCGTGGGGGGACAGATTATGTACAGATAAATCGTTACTTGAATTATTCTCCTCAAGAGAAAAAAATAGTTTGTTATGCGTTAACAGGAACAATTGGAGAACCAGTGTGTAAAAGTTTAGGGGTTAAAAATTGGACTGGAAGTCAAGGATGTGGAATGACTGGTACCGTTTTGGGACAGAAAACTTGTCGGTATGGTAATATAGAGTAAAATGCTACAAAATCGGTAGGGAGCAAAACTCCCTGTCCGAACGCGCGTATATTTAGTAGAATAGTACTATGGAGTTATTTCTCGTTATACCGATTTTGTTTTTCTCCATTGTGCTACATGAATTTGCGCATGGATATGTGGCCTACCGGATGGGCGATGATACCGCTTATCTGATGGGCCGTTTGACGTTAAATCCGCTAAAACACATTGATCTGATCGGCACAATTTTGGTGCCGGCGATATGCTATGTTTCGGGGCTTCCAATGTTCGGTTGGGCTAAGCCCGTGCCAGTCAATGCACAACGTCTTCCTTTTCCGCGCCAAAGTATGGGCAAAGTGGGGCTGGCAGGTCCCACCACCAATTTACTGCTGGCGGTAGTATTTGCATTTTTGGCAAAACTCACCTTGGTAAGCGGTGTCCTTTCGGCGCAAGGCACCGCACAAACCGTACAGATTTTATTCTACGGCATTCAAATCAACATTTTGCTGGCGGTATTTAATTTAATGCCGATCCCGCCGTTAGACGGGGGACATATTGTGGCGGCTTTGTTACCGCTAGACAAGGCATTGAAATACGCCCATTTTTTCGGCCGATACGGTATGTATATTGTGCTGGGGCTTATTATAACGGGAATTTTTAAATATATTATTTATCCGCCCATGTTTGTCATTGTGCGGGTGATTGGTAAAATTTTTGGACTGTGAGGATTTATGGGACAGGAAATTATTGTTTCGGGAATGCGCCCGACTGGGAAATTACACTTAGGTAATTTTCACGGAGCACTTAAAAACTTTGTGGCGTTGCAAGAAAAATACAACTGCTTTTTCTTTGTGGCAGATTTGCATGCTTTGACCACTTCTTACAAACAAACCGAGAATTTGGCGGCCAATAGTGAGCAAATGCTCATTGACTGGTTGTCGGCCGGAGTGGATCCGAAAAAATGTCATATTTTTATTCAATCCGACGTGCCGGAAGTCAGCGAACTCAATACACTACTGGGTATGATTACGCCGGTGGGGTGGCTACTGCGTAACCCGACCTATAAAGACCAAGTCAATGAGTTGCTGGCCCGAAAATATGCCGGTCAGTTGCAAGGAGATGAAAATACACCGCTGGCGGAGCGAGTCAAGGGTCTAGCCGATGAAGATATTTCGGTCTATGGATTTTTGGGCTATCCGGTTTTGATGGCTACGGATATTCTCATTCACAAGGCGGCTTTCGTGCCGGTGGGGAAAGATCAGACCGCGCATCTGGAAATTGCGCGTGATTTGGTGCGGCGCTTTCATGAAATTTACGGCGTGGATGATGTATTTGTAGAGCCCAAGCCGCTTTATACAGCGGTGGCATCGGTGCCGGGGCTGGACGGACATAAAATGTCTAAGTCTTATAACAACACCATTGATTTGGGAGAAGATTTGGAAAGTGTGCGC
>JAZNEO010000010.1:0-1520 GCA_045588685.1 Candidatus Avelusimicrobium sp.
CACAAATAATACGCGGGAATATGATATTATTATCGGCATTCCTCAAATGGGCGAAGGATGGCAAGCCTCTAATCGGTGTGTCTCGTTTACTGACCTTGGTTACAAAGTTTGTAAAAATTTGGAAGGGCAGGGATTTGAAACAGAAGAAAGTTTATGATAATTGTTGGCCGTCTTTTTTGAGTTTCACATGCCACAGATATTCGGTGTTGCCGTGCGTGCCTTTAATGGGAGATTCCATCAATTCGCACCCGGTGGCACCGTATTTTTCCGCCAAATTTTCTGTCAGAAAATCTTGCACACGCTTAATAGCTAATTGTCTGTTTTCTTCGGTTTTGACAATGCCGTGCGGCACTTGTTTGGGCGTGAGTTCAAACTGCGGTTTAATTAAAAATACGATTTCACTTTCCGGCGCCATTACCTTGATAAGCGGCTCCATAATCATAGTTAGTGAAATAAAAGATACATCTACGGCGGCAAATTGCGGCGGGGTATCAAATAAATCAGCCGTCATATAGCGCGCGTTAGTTTCCGGCTTAAAATGAAAATTAGGTTTTCTGCGGATTTCATCGGCAATTTGCCCTTTGCCCACATCTACGCCATACACTTCGCGCGCACCGGCCTGTAACATACAGTCACTAAATCCGCCCGTCGCCACGCCGATATCTACACATACTTTATCTTTTACGGAAATGTTCCACGCTTGCAAGGCGCCGGCCAGCTTGAGGCCGCCGCGCGACACATACGGGCACGATTTTTCTTTGAGGGAAATAATATCTTCCGGCAAAATGGTGCGGTCGGCGCGGGTGTCTATTTCCCCGTTGACCAGCACCACTCCGGCCATAATAGAGGCTTGTGCACGGGTGCGGCTGGCAAAAAAACCTTGTTCCACCAGTGCCATATCCAAGCGTAATTTTTTAGTCGGCATTTTCTTCTTCTGTGTTTTGCTCGGCTTCAAACGGCTCTGTCAGCAGGGCCGCCCCTTTCTTTTTAAGCGCGGTTACTTTGAATTTGACTTCCTGCAATTTTTCGCTCATTTCTTTGGAGAGCAAAATCCCTTCTTCAAACAATTTAACAGAGCTGTCTAAATCGGTTTGTTCTTCTTCTAATTTAGCCACGATTTCTTCTAATCGTTTCAATTTATTTTCAAACGTATTTTTCATTTGACCTCCGCTTGTATCATCCCGTCTTTCACTTGTATAAAAATTGTCTCTTGGGGGGCCGTCTGCCCAACGCGGGAAATAATATGGCCGTCTTTATCTCGTGTAATGCTGTAGCCGCGCCCCAAAACCGCAAACGGACTGAGTGCCTGTAGTTTTTGGGTCAGCAATTCTAAACGGTGTTCCGTATCTGCCAGCCGCTTTTCAAAGGCCGTTTCCAAGCGCAATTGCATATCATCCAGTTGCTGTTCTTTTTCTTGAGTGAGTAGTTCAGGTTGTTTAAAAATACGACTGTTGACCGCCAGTTCTACGCGGCTTTTGGCCCGTTCATAAAAAAGGGAAACCGATTGAAACAGCCGTTTT
>JAZNEO010000011.1:0-3312 GCA_045588685.1 Candidatus Avelusimicrobium sp.
GTGCCCACGCTTCCACCAGCGCCATTGCCAAATATTTGCCGGGCTCTATCGGCTACCTCGTGCAAAAAGAAGTGGAATTTTTGGGTAAAGCCTTAAACAATCCGGCCCGCCCGTTTGCCGCTGTAATCGGCGGAGCGAAAGTGTCTGACAAAATTATGCTCTTAAACAACTTGTTAGACAAAGTCAATGTGCTTATCATTGGCGGCGGTATGGCTTATACCTTCTTAAAAGCTAAAGGCATGGAAGTAGGCAAATCTTTGCTCGATGAAAGCAAAATTGAAGAAGCCAAAGGCGTTATGGCTAAAGCAGAAGCCAAAGGCGTTAAAATGTTAATGCCGGTGGACTTCCGCATTTCCAAAGAATTTTCCGAGACGGCCGAAGCAGTCATTTCCGACACGATTCCTGCCGATATGGAAGGCATGGACATTGGCCCCAAAACCGAAAAATTGTTTGCGGATGAACTCATGAAATGCAAAACGATTTTCTGGAACGGCCCGATGGGCGTGTTTGAATTCCCGAATTTTGCCCACGGCAGCTACTCTATTGCCAATGCAATGATTGAAGCCACCAAAGCCGGTGCCATTTCTATTATCGGCGGTGGAGACAGCGTCAACGTGCTCAAAAAAGGCAAAATCAATCAAAAAGACTTCTCGCACGTTTCTACCGGCGGCGGTGCCAGTATGGAATTTGTGGAAGGAAAGGAATTGCCGGGTTTGGTGGCTTTAGCTGGCAAATAAGGCAAGTTCTTTTTGAAAGCTTATCAAAAATACACACAAACCGGGCCTGTTGTTTAGGCCCGGTCTATTTATCTCAAAAGGAATTGCCGGGTTTAGTTGCATTAATGAAATAAGATACTTTAGTATCCGTTATAAAACCCCTCGCTTAGGCGAGGGGTTTTATTTAGTTATAAGGAAGAAATCTGTTAAGGTAAAGTATAAGCCCAACCATTTTTATATCGTGTACCGCCAATAACTTTTCTACAATATCTACCGCTTTCCCCTGTAAAACCTGCATTCGGAGCTTCCATACAAAACAATTGACCTAACGGGGCATCTCCCAAGGATCTATGAAAAAAATAAGCAAATCCTGCTCCTTTATATTTTCCACTGGTTCGCATAAACTGTATTCCATAACCATAGGAAGAATTTGTCCACTTATAAATCATTATATTCCAATCATCCGTTGATTTCCAATCAGGATGATCTATAGATGCACTATATGTGTAAGTGTGAGTATCTCGCGTAAAAGGTACTTGCACATCTAATTCTTCAAATTTACTGGGATAGGTGCCATTAGCTAAATAATATACTTTTACAGCATCTACAATAGAAGACATCATCGTCATTGCTTGCGCAGCTTTTGCTTTTTCCACCGCTTTTTCATACTGCGGCAAGGCAATGGCTGCTAAAATGCCGATAATCAGCACCACTACCAATAGTTCAATCAGCGTAAATGCCTTTATAAAATGTTGTCGTCCCCGAGAGTTGTAATCGGGGACCTCATCCTTATAAATACCCAAGCGGTTGAGATTCCCGCTAAAAACATTCGGGAATGACAGAATATTTAATAACAACTCTTTTTTCCCATTTTTCATATCCTTTCTCCTTTTTCTGCTCTTGGAAAACGAGGGGGAAAAAGACAAAAAAAACGGCCGTTATCATCTAGGCCAATAGAGTGTCCCAAATAATAACAGCCGTAGTTTGCCACGCCCAAAGGCGTAGCAAACATTCAGCACAAAGCAACCGGGTAATTAGTCCGTTTACTTTGTGCCTGATATCGGCTGTTTTTGGACCTCTATTGGACTTTGGTTTCCCAAAGCACACGTATTCTACATACGATTCCAAAAACAGATCAAATTGTAACTACCCTCTTAGTATAGCAAATTTTCTATTTGACTTTGAGTGCATTTTCTCCCAAATCTAGGACTTAAGACCTACCTAGCATCTGATACCAAAATCTCGTTGACAGTACGCTTTATTTTTGAAATACTAGTAGTGTAAGTTTTACACACGATATACAGGTACCAAGCTGCCTGTTACAAACCAGGGAGGAAGTAAATGAAAAAATATGTACTGATGTTGTTAGCACTTGCTTTGTTGCCTTTGGGGGTACATGCCAAAGAGCAATTAAGCCCTAAAAATATCACCGCTTTAGCAAAAGCTATAGAAAGTGGCGATCAAAACGGAAATTTTGACTTTCGCATCCGCGTAATTAAAAATGCGGACAATGCCGCTGACGCCTTCCAAGCCGCAGACCAATTATTTAAAGATATTATTGAACAAGTGATGTACGAACAAACCCAAACAGATCCGCACCATGCCTCTGATTTGGGCATATTAGTAGATACCCTTAAAAATGCCCGTACCTTGCATACCAATTTGATGAAATTTTTACAATCCAGACATAGCAGTATGCAAGCGGTGTTGGAATCTTTAGAAGACTTTGCTTCCAATTATGGCTCTGCCATCAAGAAAGTCAATGAATCTGCCCGTCAAGCCGGTGTAGATACAGATTTTACCACTCTTTTGCGTGAAATCATCAACCATACCTACAAATATGATACGGAGCAGGCCAGCTATTCTTTGTCTTCTATCGCCGGCCGCGTAGAACGCCATTATAACTGGGATCCGCATGCCAGACATCAGCCGGTGGGCCAAGTCGTCCCGCAATGGTATGAAAACGGCAAGAGCTTCTACGAAGGGCTAACCGCCACTTATTAATCTGATTACCTATCTGATTACATTCACCCTCTGCACAAGAGGGTGAATTTTTTAGAAATTACTGTCAAGCTTCTACAAAACTTGCTATAATGTCAATATACTTTTACAGGAGATGATTTCTATGCAAACGTTGTTGTTAATTGTTCACTATTTTGTGTGTATTTTGCTGATTTTACTCATTTTATTACAAAGCGGAAAAGGCTCTGCGGCCGGTATTTTCGGTGCGTCCGGCGCCGATAATATTTTTGCCAGCCCTACCGCCTTTAACGCTGTAAACAAATTAACCGCCGCACTAGCCGTTGTGCTTTTCTGCACCTCTATTCTGCTGACGATTTCTTATAATCGCAAAACTTCATCCTCTGTTTTGGATAAGGTCAATTTGCCCGCCGCTACGGCCCCGGCCAATCCGGCTCAGTGAGATTTGCACTTTGAAAAAGCCCGCACAGTGATGCGGGCTTTTTTATTTGCTAAAAACTACTTGGCGAAGGGGGGAAAAGTTTAGTAAAATAAACAGGTAGCAGTTTTCCCTCGTTGTAATAATGATTTCAAGCGCGGGTGGCGGAATTGGTATACGCGTGCGTTTGAGGGGCGC
>JAZNEO010000012.1:0-14438 GCA_045588685.1 Candidatus Avelusimicrobium sp.
GGCACTGGGCACTACTGCGGGCGGACGTCCTTCTCCGCGCACTCAGCTGATTTTTTCTCCTTCTCATCCCTTTACGGTAACGGTCAAAAATACCGGCAAGACATTAGTAATCGGAAAGGGAAAAGAAGTATGGCGCGCTGAATTAACTAATAGAAAAGCCGCTTTATTTTCTCCGACAGGAAGGCAGTATCCGTTCCAAGGAGCTATTGTCATTACTCCCAAATCAGCCGATGCCATGCAAGGAGCCACCATTTTAATTAAAAAAGTGATGAGCGGCGCCGGGATGACGTGGGCCAGCGTAGATGACAAAGAATATCGCGGCCAACTGGAAATTGTCCATGACAAAAAGCATAATACTTTACTTCCGATTAATATCGTCAACATTGAAGAGTACTTAATGGGCGTATTATCTTCCGAAATGCCTGCCGGATTTCCCATGAATGCTTTACGGGCACAAGCCGTGTTGGCCCGCACCTATGCTTTAAAACATTTAGGCAAACACAAAGCCTACGGCTATGATTTGTGCGACACTCAAAACTGCCAAGTGTACGGAGGTGTCGGGGCTGAAAGCGAGACCGGAAACGCCGCAGTAGAATCCACCATGGGGCAAGTATTGTTTTATCAAAATACTCCCATAGAGGGCGTCTTTTCCGCCAACTGTGGCGGATTTACGCAAAGCGCCCAAGAGGCCGGCTGGTATCACACCGCTTATCTCAATCCGGTATCAGATTATCAAGACTTTAATTTTGATACGTTGCAACCCTATCAATTCAAAGATTTGCTACAACACCCACATCAGGCGTACAGCCGTTATAACAAACACGTCAGTCCCGCCGCTTACCGCTGGGCACGCGTGATAGAAGAGACAGATCTGCGCCAACTCATCCAACGCCAGAAAAAAGATATTGGTCATATTACTGCTATTATTCCGCAAAAACGCGGACGTTCCGGTTATGTCACCCAAGTATTAGTCAAAGGTACTAAGGGCAGCATTACTTTAAGCAAAGAAAATGTCATCCGCAATAACTTAGCTCCGGGTATGTTACGCAGTAGTTATTTTATCGTGGTACCTAACTATGAAGGCCGCAAACTTAAAAACTTTGTGTTTTATGGAGGCGGTTGGGGACATGGAGTGGGCTTTTGTCAAACGGGCTCTGCGGGCCGTGCCGAAGCCGGGCAAGATTATCAAACCATTTTACAACACTATTTCCCGCTGACAGAATTAAAAGACATGCGCGAAGAATAAAATCAATCTAAAACAAGACCGCCCACCAGAAATGTGGGCGGTTATTTATTTGCTTAAGAATATCTATTGGGCATTCTGCAAGATTTCTTGCATCTCCTTTTCCATTTCCTGCAATATCTGTTCTTTCTGTTTTTTCCGGTCCTCTTCTTTCATTAATGTATTATCCAGTTCGGCCAATTTTAAATTTCCTTTCTGCCAAATAGGACGCATTTGTCTTTTTACATCTTCCGGCATATTTTGATATCTTTGTTCATACTGTTTGTTGTAATTGCCCGCAACTGTCGTATTGTATAAATTTTTTGATTGTTGATTGAATTTATCCACCAGATCCATTTCTTTTTTAGCTAATTGTTTTTTGGTCCATCCTTCTTCTTGAGCCTGTTGATATAAGTTTTTGCGGCCTTCTACCAAACCATTTACCAACTGTTGTGCCTCTTGCTTGGTATTATCCCCTAACTGAGAAAACGTATTTACAATTTCCTGTCCCTCTTTTTTCCAAGACTCTACTCGAGCCGCCTGCCCTTCCGGAGTCTGACGGAAAATAGGAGAGTTATCCGGTCCCGATTCTGAAATCTGCCGACGGGTCGGTTCTTCCAATATAGGAGTAACATCCCCTCGGTAACCTCGACTATTTAACACTTTTCCCAATTCTTTATACATCTGGTCCTGTAAAGCAGCCTCATTGGCTATGGCTTCGGCTTCACTTTGCGGGGTGGTCCAATTGGCCAAACGCAACGCCGCATATTTATCTAAAATCGGACTTGCGATATCCGCTACCTCTGCCCCGTATGTTTCCGTAATTTTATTTAAATGTTCTGCATTCTCATGTTGAAGTTGCTCTTCCATCTTAGATTTACCGGCATTCTCATTTAACTTCTGTAATTTTTCATTGTATTTATTATTTAATTCTTGCGCCTTAATCATTTTTTCTTCCGAAGAAAGCGGACTATTTAACAGAGAGGCCATTTCTTGTTGGAAATCATTCATAATTGCACTGGCCTGTCCGGCCACCGCATCACCGTAATTGCGGCGCATTTGGCTAACTACTTGCCGTGCTTGAGTAGCCAGTTGCCGGCTGACTTCAGACGTAGTGTCCGCATTCGTCACAACTGGAGAAGAAGTGTTTGCTGCATTATCCTCACCGGTAGAAGGCATGTATTTTTCTAAATTTTGTTCTCGTTTGCCTTTTGGAGCCATTGCCGCCATAAGAGCACGATCGACGCCATCACGCATATCTTGTATTTTTTGATTTAAAGCTCTTTGCTGACTGATTGTTTGATACGGAGTGTAATCATCTAAAATTTGTTCTCCCGTACTAGGTTTTGACGGATCCTTAGCAGACTTACTTTCATAGTGCGAAGTGGGAACCGCTGTCCCCCCCTGCCCAGCGGTGGAATAAGAACGTGCCGGCCGGGAATTAGAGGCTACTAAATTCTTTGAGCTCTTAGACGGGGTAACGGACGGGCTGGAAGACACCGAAGTAGGCAACTGAGCAGATGACCCCACGCGCATTGGTTCCGCCCGCATTGGCTCTCCCCTTATTGGTTCCACCTGTAAGGTAACGGGTTTGCCGGCGGGAGCAACATATTGAGCCGTAGGTTGTGTCAAGGGTAGATTATCCTTTTTTTGTTGCGGCTTAGCTGCTATGGAAGAGGCTGTATCCTCAGGCAATAGCGTAGTAAAATCATAATCCGGTTTTGCGGGAACAGAGCGTGTATTTTCTGCCCGCGGAGACACACGTTGTTGCATTGCTTGGTGTTTTCGGAAGGAAATAATAAAAGCCAGCCCGATAACGGCTATCAATACAAGTCCCAATAATGTATAGAGTACAAATCGGTCCCTTGACATATGGCTCCTATATGGAAAACTAAGCCCCTTCCGATTTGGCCATTTGAGCCAATTCTTTATTCCACTGCTCTTGCAAATCTAGAAGACTATCCTTGTAATGTGCATTAAAACGTTCCAATGTATTTTTCTTCTGACTTAAACGCATACTTTCGCGCAAAGTATTTCCCGCATCTTCCAATAAGCGGTTAAAGGGTTTACGCGCTTGTAGCACGGCTTCTTTTCCGTACAGATATTCAATACGGTTTTCCAGTTTTTGGTGAGTGGTAATCATCTCCGCCCGCAAAGTGGTAATCTCATCCTCGGACGTGCTACCAGCGGGATCGGCCGTTTCGTCTACTATTTGTTGGATTTGTTGCCGCGTGAACAATAAAATTTGAGCTAGTTTATCATTGAGTTCTTTTTCGTTAGCGGCACTGGCCATAGCATATTCAAAATCCTCTACCGCTTTATCTAACACAGGACGAACCGCCGTAGCTGTTTCGGGTCCATAATACAATTCCATTCGGTTGGAGAAATCTTCACAACGGCGCTGCAAACGCTTGGCTGCGCGGTCCAATGATTGTTGATCGGGTTTTAAGCGGCTTGCTGTGTTTGTTTGACCGATTAATTCCTTAACAGCTTTTTCCTGGTCTGCCAATGCCTGATTTACTTTTTCTTCCAATTCGGTCGGTGAAGAAGACTCTTGAACAGCTTGTTGTATTTGAGTTCTGTATTGATCGGCTAATTGCTCTAAACGCACGCCGTTACGCTGGGTATAATTTTCCTGCAAACGATTTTGTAAAGACTGTCTGTTGCGGTCAAAGGATTCTGTCAAAAAATCAAGATCCACCGTCTGAGTATTTTTGGTTAAACGGGAAACATCAAGCGGAGCCACAATATCTAACGGTTGTTGACGTTCTTGATCCATTTGGGAAACCGTTTTCGCTTTTTTCATATATTTTTCAATATTGGCCTGACGGTTAAACTTAGAGGAAGACTCATCTTCCGGTTTAACACAGGCACTCAGTAACATACTTATGACACAGCATAATAACATTAATTTTTTCATAAAACCTCTTCTGATATAAGACTCTTATTTATATTATGACTAAAATCTGATTTTTGTGCAAGCCGTTTATAACAAACCGCAAATACAGACGAAAAACTTTCAAACAAAATGAGCTGCTATTAGAAAGACTCAGCGAGATTTAGCGGGAATCAATAAGAATATAAACACCGTCTTCAATATCTCCAAACTAAAACAAGCCGACACAAACACGTATTTGTATATTTCCAATTCCTGCACGGTAAAAGAGCCGTGCAACGCATACACAAATGCTCCCACCGCCCGCACAACAGGTACAAATGTAAAATCTAAATTACTAATAAAAGCCAACAAAGCCTGTAAGAGCGATAGCATCCACACCAGTCTCTCACCTAGCAAAATAAATACCACTTGTCCGGCATACAACACAAAAAATCCCAAATGCAAACGCAACAGAACGGCTCCGTTGTGTATATCCCGTGATAGGGCAATCGTATTCAAAATTAGTCCGCACACGCACAGAATCCAAATAATTTTAAGCCATATCGGCAAAGCCAAAAAGCGCTTCCATACTGAGCTTATCATGCTATATGCTCCATAAACAAACTATTTTTGCGCTGATAAACCTGCAAGGCGAGTTCTATCAACTCTGTCAATATATCAATATAGGCCACACCGGTAGCGGCAAATAATTGCGGGTACAAACTAGTTTCGGACATACCGGGCATCGTATTCATCTCAGAGAACCAAGCTTTTCCTTGTTTATCTACCAAGAAATCTGCCCTGGCTAGTCCGCTTCCGCGCAAGCCCTGAAAAATTAACTCGCTGCCACGCCGAATAGCCGCTCTTGTTTGTGCGGGTAAAACCGCCGGCACGCGGGTTTCACATCCCCCTACCGTGATGTATTTGGCCTGATAATCAAAAAATTCACTGGTTAATGATTTGAGCTCACCGCATTCGGAAGAACGGACCCGAGTCCCTTCTCCCAACAAACCGCAAAATACTTCCTGCGGGGCGTCCAATCCTTTTTCCACCAACACATCCGTATCGAAACGAAACGCCTGCTCAATCGCCGGATGCAACTGTTCAACAGCTGTTACTTTACTCACCCCGATCGAAGAGCCCAAACGAACAGGTTTGACAAATATAGGATATCCGGTCTCATGAGCCCATTTCTCCAATGTTAAATGGTCATATCCGCACGCCTTGTTTAAGCATTGATAGGGAAGCGTCGGCACACCGACCGATTGAGCTACTTGCTTGGAAATTTCTTTGTCCATGCCCATAGCAGAAGCCAACACCCCGCATCCCACATACGGCACTTGTAACGATTCTAAAAGTCCTTGCAAAGTCCCATCTTCTCCATTGGTTCCGTGTAATACCGGAAAGAACACATCCGGACGTAACCACTTGTTTTGTGAAGGGACATATAAGCTACCGTTAGCAGATACTACAGGGGTAATGGCTATGTCTTGTGGGGTACATTCGGAACAAGCGGTTTGTAAAAACCAATAAGCGTCTTTATCGATAAGAATGGGAAGCACCTGATACCGTGGGTCTGCCTGTAGCGCACGGCACACCGTACCGGCACTATGCACGGACACCTCATGCTCGGTAGATTTCCCTCCATACAACACCGCTATTTGTAAAGGATGATTCATACGCAAGGTTCCCAATGTGAGTGTATATATTATTTATCTTCCCGGAAAATAGACCACTTCATCCGGCCGATAAAACTATCTGTTTTCTCTAAGAAATCGTCTTCCAATTCCACTTCTGGTTGAGGGATAGGATCTGCCACCCGTATCTCCGGTAAATCGGCTTCCGTTTTCACTTGGGCATGCAATGTGTTTTGCATTTCTACGGGAGCATTTTCCACTGCAGGAGCGGCTGGCTTTGAGGCGGCAGTAGTAGCTGCCTTTTCCACCGGAAGGGAGCGCACTGTTACCGGCTGACGCGCCGGCGCTGACGGACGAGAGGAAGTAGTAGCGGGTGTTTGTCCTTTTTTCAACTCACGGTTTTCTTCCGTCAATACCGCAATCTTCTCTTTCAAACCGCTAATTACTTCGTCGTTCTTCTCTATTTTCTGTAACAAGGTCTTGAAATTTTGTTCCAGCGTTTGTTTTTCATCACTTACTAGTTTCAATGCTTGTTGGGCCTTGGTTAGACGCTGTGACAATGTCTCATGTTCCTCTTGCAAGCGTTGCATACGTTGTGTAAAAGCCGACAAGCGTTTTTCGTCCGTTTTTTCTTTCTCGGCACGCAGTTGTACTTGCAACGTTTCTAATTCCCGCGTTTTCGCCTCGTATAAAGCAGCCAATTGTTCTCTTTCTTCCGCTAATTGTTGCAATTTCAAATTTTCCGTTTTAAGTGATTCAATTTCTTCTACCTGTTTCATACAAGTGGTAGACATTTCATGCAGTTGTGTTTCCAGCTTACTTACTTTTTGCTCGTATTGACGTTTTACGGAAATAATACGTCCCTTGAAATCAAAAGACCGAAAACGCTCTTCCGCGGCCGTCAAAGCATCTCTTAACAGCAAAATTTCTTTTGCCTGATCGGCTGACTTGCGTAGTGCATCCGTGCGCTCTTGTTGCGTGCGTTTGATTTCACGGTCTAGGGCCGTATTTACGGCTTTTAATTGAGAGGCTTTTTGCTGTAAACTGGAAATGATACGTGCCTTTTCCTCAAACTCTGCCTGCGCAACGGCTAATCCTTGTGAACTGGCAGCCCGTTCTTGTCTCCACGCATTTTGCAACGAAGACAAAGCCTGATCATTTTCACTAGCCATAGCTTGCTGGCTGGACGGATAATTTTCGAATTGATGATAGGCAGATGCCGCATAATTTTCAGTAGGAGCTGCATCAAACGTCCGCGTAATAGTCGGCGTATTATACATCGGTGTCGTCGGACGCACATGGGATAAATTTTCGACACTTTGTTTTAAGTTGGCAATGGTGGAGGCAATATTGGAGAAAAATGCTTCTCTGCTTTGTTGATTTTCAACAGCTTGACGGGTACGGGCCAACTCTTGCATCACCGCTTCATTTTGAGCTGTGGAAGCGGCAAATTTCTCTTCCAATTCCTGAATTTTCTCTTCTAATTTTGCAAAAGATTGGTTGTATTTTTCCTGCACGGCTGAAGAAGGCTCTTTCACATCTTGCACAGGAGTAGGAAATGCAAAATCTGCAGAGTCGGCAGGTTGATTAAATTTTTCTAAAAAACGGGTAATATCGGTTTGTCCGTCCCACTGAGTATTGTCCATTATATGCTCCGCCAAAAAAGGATATACTAAATTTAATCACAATCTGAGCCGTCTGTCAATCCTTACGCGCGGCGCGCGCGTGCGAAACGTGTTTTTGCAAAGCTCGTTGCAGTGCCGCCACTACGTAAAAAGACCCTGTCGCCAAAACATTTGTATGCGTAGAAAGTGCCGCTTTTATTGCTTGCGTAGGAGACGAGAAAGCATACACGGACGCACGCGCCGGGCACAATTGTTTTAATTGCGCCGCTGCCACTGCGCGCGGGTGATTAAGTTCGGTTACATACACCGTTTGAAAATGCCCAGCAAGTTGTGCTAACATACGCTGATAATCTTTATCTTTCATAAACCCGCACACCAGTGCGGCAGATTGTTGAAAAGGACTTTTTTGCCAAAAAGCAAGTAATTTTTCTACTGCTTGCGGATTATGTGCACCGTCTAAAATCATACGTTTTTTCCCAATTTGCATAATTTCAAATCGACAGGGTGCTTTCACTTGGGCAAAACCTTTTTTGATGGCTGATTCCGGTATACCTAAAAAACGGCTCACTTGATAAATCAAACAAGCATTTTGGATTTGCTTTTCTCCCAGCACATTCCATTTCCAAAATTGTTTTTGTTTTTGCAAACGCAGCTGCCCCTTCTGCCAACAAATATCTTTCAAGCGAAAGGGTTGCCCAACACGCACGACAGACAAAGGGGCCTGTTTCCGTTGAGCCGCTTGCGTAATTTCCAACTGAGCTTGCACGGGCAGTACCGGACAAAAAACGGGAACTTTTCGTTTGATAATGCCTGCTTTCTCACGGGCGATTTGTGTTAGTGAATTTCCCAATACCGCACAATGATCGAGTCCAATCGAAGTAATCACACACGCCACCGGCCGACATATATTGGTTGGATCTTTTCGCCCGCCCAAGCCGGTTTCCAACACCACATAAACGGCTTTCTGCTCGGCAAAATACAGAAAAGCCGCCGCCGTTAAAATTTCAAAAAAGTTCAATTTCTCTTCTTCAGCCGCCAACACTTGTTGGCAAAGTTTCATAAGAGTTTTTTTAGAAATACACTGGCCATTGATTTGAATGCGCTCGGTAGGGCTATGTAAGTGAGGAGAAATAAACAAACCCGTCTGGTAGCCTGCGGCCTGCAACACTTGTGCAATTCCACAGCAGACACTCCCTTTGCCATTGGTACCCGCCACATGAATGATGGAATAACGATCTTGTGGATTTCCCAGACGTTTCAACAAACGCTTAAAAGCGGTCGGGCCCGCACCATAAACGGGCCCGATCCGGTTGAATAATCCTTTAAAAAAAACGTTAAAAGTCATCTTTATCCGGGTTATACCGTGTCACACGCGCTCCTAAGGCATTTAGTTTACCTTCCGGATTTTCGTAGCCACGGTCGATATGATATACACGTTCAATTTCAGTCGTGCCTTGTGCACACAGTCCTGCTATCAGTAAGGCAAAACCGCCGCGCAAATCCGAAGACATCACCCGCGCGCCGGACAATTGTTTCACACCGGTAATACGGGCAATACTTTTTTCCGTTAGAATTTGCGCTCCCATACGGTTAAGTTCAGGCGCGTGCATAAAACGGTTTTCAAAAATATCTTCATCTACTTCAGCAGTTCCGTCTGCTAACGCCATCAACGCCACCCACGGGGCTTGCAAATCCGTAGCAAATCCGGGATAAGGGGCCGTTTTAATACGCAGCGGTTTTAGCGGCGTATCATATGGTTTAATATGCACAAAATCCGGTCCGATTTCCAAGGGAATACCCGCTTCCTGCATACAATCTAGCAGCATCGCATTGTGCTCGGGCACACATCCTTCCACCCGCACGTCTCCGCGCGTAGCGGCCGCAGCCAACATGTAGCTGCCGCTTTCAATACGGTCTGCCACAACAGTATGTTCTGTTCCGTGCAACATGGCTTGTCCGTGAACAACTAACCGTCCTTTACCGTCATTGTCAACCCCGGCTCCCATTTTACGCAACACAGTCGCCAAATCTTCGATTTCCGGTTCTTTGGCCACGTTTTCTAATATCGTTTCACCGGGCAACAAAGCCGCACACATCATCAAATTTTGCGTGGCCCCCACACTGGGAAAACGCAAAGTAATATGTGCCGGATGCAACTCTTGAGCAGACAGCACCACATTTCCGCGTTCGGTGGCACAACGCGCTCCTAATTTTTCAAATCCTTTCAAGTGAATATCCACCGGCCGTGCCCCCAAGGCACAACCGCCCGGCAAGGGAATTTCGGCCGCTTTGAATCGTGCCAGCAAGGGCCCCGCCACCCAAAAGCTGGCCCGCATTTGCTTGACCAACTCATAAGGGAGGGTGTTTTTCAAAGGCCCACTAGCTGTAATCGTTACCGTGCCTTTTTCATAAGATACACTTTTGCCAAGGGCTGTTAAAATTTTAAGAGTCGTACGCACATCACGCAAGTTAGGAACGCGGTGCAGTACAAAGGTTTCATCGGTCAACAAAGAAGCCATCAAAATAGGCAAACACGCATTTTTAGAACCGCTAATTTGTACCGTACCTTTTAATTTTGTTCCGCCTTCTACTAGAAATCGATCCATAGTTTTCTCCTATTGTTTAAGTCGCGCAAATACAAAACGCTCGATGCCTGCAAAATCTTTTTTCACCCCGCCGTCCCAACATTTGCCGTCAAATAAAGCGCATACTTTATCTGCCTCTCCGGCACCGATTTCCAACGCTAATGTACCGCGTGCATTTAGATAATCGGGCGCTAAACTAACTATCCGCCGGATGATATCCAGTCCGTCCACTCCGCCGTCTAGAGCCATCCGCGGTTCCTGTTTTACCTCGGTGGATAATTGAGCAATTTCATCGCTGGCAATATACGGTGGATTGGAAACAATTAAATCAAATCGTCCGCTGACCTGTTCAAACAAATCACTTTGCAGCCACGTTACTTTTTCTTGCAATTTGGTCAAACGGGCATTTTCCGATGCCAGTTGCAAGGCTTCTGCGGATAAATCTACCCCTGTTACTTGTGCCTGCGGCAGTTTAGCCGCTAAATACAAGGCAATGCAACCACTGCCCGTGCACAAATCCAAAATGGCGGGGTCTGCCCCCTTCTCAAATAAACCGGCACAATACTGAGCTAGTTCTTCCGTTTCCGGTCTGGGGGCTAAGGCACGCGGGTCGCTACGTAGTAACAAACCGCCAAAATCAGCTTCCCCCGTAATATAAGCAACCGGAACGCCCTTTTCCTTCTGTTCAATAAAATGCCAAAAGGTTTCGGCTTCTGTAGCGGTGACTTCTTGCTGGCTAAAAGCCAATACGCGTGTACGTGTAGTATGCTGAGCTGCCGCCAATAAAAATTCTGCCTCCGCTTGTGGTTGCGGCGTGCCGGCTTGTGTCAGTTGGCAAGTAGCTCTTTGTAGTAAGGCAGCGCGGGTATGGCTCATAACATTTTTTTCACTTGCTCCACAGCTTCTTGTAATTGCTCCAACGAAAACTTATTCACCGTTTCGGGAGCGGTACGCAAAATCACGGCTTTGGGGTTGAGCGGAGCATTATATTTGGAGAAGCGATTATAAACTCCCAAAGTAGGGCGATGATATCCTGTCGCCAGATGTACAACGGAAGTATCGGGCGTAACCACTAATTCTGCCCGCCGTACTAGCTCGAATAATTCAAAAATATCCGCTGTTTGTTTGACGTGCACTTGCGGCAAGTCAGCAAAAACTTCAGCCCACATTGCCCGCTGGGCGGGTACAGTTGGCACCACAAAAGGACGGTTTAGCCCTGTTAACGATTTTACCAAGGTATGTAAAGTTTCTTTGGAAAAACGCCGCGCCGATATGGAACCGGATGGATTCAGCAAAATATACGATTGGATATGAGTACCAGTCAGCCAACTATCTACCTGAGATTGAGTCTGCGGCGGAACAGGCAAATCATACGAGGCATCCGGATGTTCGATTCCAAGTAATTTTAGGATAGCTTGCTCGTGCTGGCTGGCGTGTTCGGCAAGGGCACCAAAAGGTTGTACGGGACTGGTAAAACAATCCAGCACTTTATCCCCCCCTGCAATCCACTTAAACAGACGCCAATTCCAAAACTTTTTACGCGAACTATCTAATACCAAATCAAAATGTTTTCGACGTAATTTAAGGGCGGCCCCTATTAAAGAGAGCCATCGCTGATTGGGACGTATTAAGGTGCGCACTGGCAGTTTAACTACTTCATCTACGTAAGCGTTATTCTGGAAATAAGGATAGGACGGGCCAAAACACGCTACGGTAATTTTAATTTGCGGATTAGCCTTTTTAATTTCCCGGTAACAACACGAAGACAAAACAGCATCTCCGAGGGATCCTTCACCGCGGCAGATCAAAATATTTTTTAATTCGTGCACGTTGGGGATTTGCTTCATACACACATTGTACAATACTATAATTGTAAATTTTTTAGTTTTTCTTCTACACGCAACTTGCGCAAATCTTCCAAAATTTCAGTAATGTTTCCTTCCATAATTTCGGTCAAATTATGATAGTTTTTATCGACGCGGTGATCGGTTACGCGGCTTTGCGGAAAGTTATACGTGCGGATTTTTTCACTGCGGTCCCCGGTACCCACTTGGCTTTTGCGCGCATCGTAAATTTCTTTGTTACGCTTTTCTTCTTCTATCTGATAGAGTTTGGCCTTGAGCATAGCCATCGCTTTCTCGCGGTTTTTGCCTTGGCTGCGCTCCTCGCGGCAAGAAACCACCACTCCGGTAGGTTTGTGAATAATACGCACCGCGGTTTCTACTTTATTAACGTTCTGTCCGCCGGCTCCGCCACTGCGGCAGGTTTCCAGTTCCAAATCTTCCGGCTTAATTTCAATATCGATATCTTCCGCTTCCGGCATAATGGCCACCGTTACGGTGGAGGTATGCACGCGGCCGGAGGTTTCCGTATCGGGTACGCGCTGTACGCGGTGTGTGCCGGCTTCGTCGCGCAACCACGAATAGGCTCCATCACCCTTAATGAACATACTAACGTACTTACAACCTTTCAGTCCGGTCGGCGTATATTCAAGCAGCTCGGTTTTCCACCCTTTGGCATCGGCAAAATGTTGATACACGCGCAATAGCTCCGCGGCAAACAAAGCCGATTCTTCTCCTCCCGCACCGGGACGGATTTCCAAGTAAATACTCTTACTGTCATTAGGGTCGGGCGGAATAACTAGTACGCGCAATTCTTGTTGCAAAACAGGCAATTTAGCTTCCAATTCAGCTAATTCTTCTGCGGCCAGCGCGGCCATTTCTTTATCGGACCCGTCTTTAATAATTTCCCGGTCTCCTTCTATACTGGAGAGTACCGTATTGATTTCATTTTCTTTTTCAACAATGGGTTTTAAGAATGCATGGCGTTTGGATTTTTCCATGAGTTCTTTAGGTGATAAATTGCCGCTCATCAGCTCTTTTTCTAACGTGTTATATTCTTCTAAATATTTAGCGGTATCCATATATTATCCTCGTTGGCCTGTAATAAAAAAACAGACCCCCGAAATGAGAGTCTGTTTTTTCAAATTTCGTTGCTATTTAGCAGCTTTTTCAGCTTTTGGGGCTTTTTTGGCCGGAGCTGCAGCCTTGGGGGCTTTTTTAGCAGCAGCGGCTTTTTTCATAACAGCCTTGTTAGCTAATTTGGCTTTGGCTTTTACTTCCGTTTTCGGCTTGCGGGTAACGGTTTTGCCGGACGTAGAAGCAAAGCGTTTATTGAATTTTTCTACCATACCTTCCGTATCTAACAATTTCTGCTTACCGGTAAAAAACGGGTGGCAGGCTGCGCAAATATCTAATTTTAAGGTTTTGACGGTAGAACGCGTCATAAATTTGTTGCCGCACGCGCAGACCGCTTCAACAAAATCATATTTCGGATGTATTTTTTCTTTCATATTTCTTCCTCTAAAAAAGTAGGGGCAAAAACGCCTTCCTGATTATTTTAGCATAAATAGCACGCCCCTGAAAAGGATTTTCTGATAAATTAAGATTCCAGGCTATTCTTAATGGTTAATTCTATGAACCGGTAATACGAATATGTTTCCATTTACCCTGTAGGAAACGCGCCAGCATGAGTATTGCCGTGAGTCCCGCATAGAAAGTAAGCCAACTCCACACCGCAAATACGTTACTGTGCCACACATATATCAGCACCCATGTCCCGGGGATTAATAATCCCCACGCACACGTCAGCATCACCAGCATATAAAAGCGCGTATCTCCGGCTCCGCGCAAGGCCTCGGCGAAAATCAAATAGGTGGCATCCATGAGCACAAACACGCTGATTAGTTTCATCAGCGGCAGCGCCTTAGCCGCAATTTCGGCCGCGTTGGCCGAGTGCGGAGCGATGAAAAGTCCTACAAAGAAAGAAGAAAAACAGAAGAAAAACACCCCCACCGTAACCGCATAGCTGTAGCCGATTTTGCAGGCATTTTTAACCACCCGTATGCTTAATTCCGGTTTATTTAATCCTTGATATTTACTAACCAAAATTTGAATTCCGATGCCTAATCCTAAAATAACCGTAAATACCACCGGTTGCATGGACATGATAATATTACTGGCCTGTAAAGAAATCACATCGATATTTCCAATCATAAACGTAAATAAGGTAAAAGACATCACGTCCATTAAAAAACCAAATCCGTTGGGCACCCCGTAACGCAGCAGTCTGGAAAAAACCGGCTTATAAAATCCGGCCAATTTGCCCAGCTTATAAGTTTTGCCCGTCCGGCCCGCAAAAATTAATACTCCAAACAGCAGTGTCATAAATACACAGCTCAATACCGTCGACCAAGCTGCCCCGCCCACGCCCATGGCCGAAAAGCCGAATTTGCCAAAAATCAATATATAGTCCAGCAAAATATTCAGTAAATTGCCGCCTAAAATAACCCACATCGGGATTTTTGTTTTCCCCCGCCCGCTAAAAAAACTGGCCAGTGCATTGTTCACTACGGCAAAGCCGGCAAATAAATTCAAAATCGAAAAATAGGTAATTTCTAAGTCGGATCGTAGCCATGTCGTTCTGTGAGCC
>JAZNEO010000013.1:0-4254 GCA_045588685.1 Candidatus Avelusimicrobium sp.
ATATGTGTTAGACAAGATTGGCGGCAAAAAGGCCCACCAACTCTTGCATACGCACTACACCGACCGCAAGGACCACACAGGTCAAAAATAATATAAATATGTCAGAAAAAACCTCGGAGAAAATCTCCGAGGTTTTTTTCAAAAAAAATTACTATTTAAGGCATGGAGTAATAGTAATAAGTGCCAGTATTGGCTACTTCTACACCACCATACATTTTTTTACAGAAATTACTTTCATTGCCAACTTGCGCACAATACAACACATTTGGTTTTATATTACCCCAGTCATAAAGAAATATAGCAAAGCCATTACTAGCATATGGACCAGATACAAACATTGCACCTGAAGTACCGTATCCTTCAACAAAGAGCGCATATAAATTATCTTTCACTCGTAATTCTCCAAAACCTGCCATAGCCTGAAGTTCTGCATTGGGTTGAAATGCACCAAAACTCAGGTCTAATTCATCAAAACCTTGAGCATAGGTTCCATTTGCCATATAATAACTAGTTTGCGCAGTATGTAAAGAACGCACTAATGTTTGTAACTGACCCGCACGACTTTTCCATACCGCTTTTTCATACTGCGGCAACGCAATGGCTGACAAAATACCAATGATAAGTACAACGACTAATAATTCTATCAACGTAAACCCTTTTAATCGGGCTAATTTTCGTATTTTCATAAACACCTCTTTTTCTCTTTCAATTTAACTAAACGCCTCAATGGGGGCGTTATACGCAAATTATGCAAAAAAAAAAAAACGATGTCAAGCTTTTTTTATTTTCCAGACGATAAAACGGCCAAAAAAGAAACAATAATTTCTTGTCATTCCCGAATGTCTTTGTCAGGAATCTCAACCGCTTTTCTCGTTCTATCCAACGCCGTCATGCTGAAAAGTCTTTGTTCAGCATCTACTCCGCTTACTTCTTCCACATTTGCTATGATAAGACTATGTCCAGTTTATTAAAAAATACTTGCCAGCGGCGTGTAGAACACATCAAAACTGCCATACTATCCGGCCGTCCTTTCGAAGACGACTTGGAACGTCTATATACGGATTTACGCCTAAGTGCTCAGTATCGCCAAATGGTGCAAATTTATCAACTCTTGCGCTTGTACGTGCCGGAGGGGAAAAACGAATCTTTGTATCATCCTGCTCTGTTACAGGCATTTATTTCACTGCAAATGACAGAGGAAGCCATCCAGTGTACCCGTATTTTACAACGCCTAAACCCACAAGATCCTGAGATAAAAAAACTCACTACTGGACTTAAAATCAGGCAAGAAAGCACTTTGCCTAGTTATACACCGATCAGTACGCTAAGCCATTATGCCCAACGTACTGCCGGCGCGCACTGCCCGTCAAAACTACCGGATGCTTGGCAAACTAAACTGGGCCGAATTACGCCTCAATCCTTGGCACACGTGGACTATTTCCGCAAACAAAAACAACTGGCCCGCGTGCCAAAAATCTATCGCACACTGCTGCTTGAACAGTTTGATGAATTAATCTTAAATTATTTACTGGAACACATACGCAGTGTGGTCGTATTATCCGGTGCTTTATTAGAGCTGTTACTTGCCTTCTATTTACATGAAAAACTACACCTTACGCAGGCCGCTCCCAACGGGAAAAAGCCCAAAGCTGTTTTTGACTTAAACCTCAGCGATTTACTGAGCATATACGCGCAAAAACAACTTTTGCCCGCCCATGTCTTGCGACTCTGCCGCGCGGCCCGTATGCACCGCAATTATATACATATCGGAAAAGAAATCGTGGAAAAAAACCCGCTACGGCCAACCGCCCAACAAATTTGTCTCTTAGCCGTACTTGAAACAATTGACGCACTGTTCCCACGCACGAAATAGGTATAATTTATATATGAACCTAAAACAAATTTTTTCCTTCTGTAGTGCAGAATATGTGCTATGCTGTGTGTTGGCGCTGATTTATTTTATGATCAGCGGGTTCTATCCTACCGTAACAGGGGGAATTTTTACCGCCTTGTTTATCACAGGACATTTCTTTTTACTGGCACTGGGTTTATTTATACTGCTGGCCTTGTGCCGTCTAATAGGGGGAAAAACAGCTTATTGGGGCAGTCTGCTGATTGGATTTTTAGTAAACACCACGCTACTGCTGGACATTTTTGTATATACACAATATCGCTTCCACATCAGCGGGGCTATGTTGCAACTCTTTTTTGGTCCGGCCGGACGAGAAATTTTTGTCTTTCCAACTTCTACTTACTTCGTATTAGCGGTAGCTTTGCTTGTTATTTTGGCAGTCACATGGGGTTTAGTACGTCTGGCCTGTAAATGGCAATTATCCGTCAAAATGATGTGTTGCATAAGCTTAGTTGCCGTGCTATGTTTTGCCGGATATAATGGTATGTATGCTTGGGGAAAATTTATGTTAGTTCCCTCAGTTCTCACACAAGTGACCTATTTACCTTGGGCAAACCCCATGAGCATGAATAGACGCCTGCGCAAAATGGGTTTTGAGCCAAAACACGAACCTTACGAAACCCCGCGGGCGGGCACTTTGCAATATCCGATAGCTCCGTTGACCTGCTCTGCTGATCCAAAACCCAATATACTGGTCATTTTGATTGATGCTTGGCGGGCAGATTCTTTTACCGCTCAAACGATGCCTTACACCTATGCGGCTTATAAAAATGCCCCTGATGCCTTTTATTTTACGAATCATTTATCGGGTGGTAATGCCACCGAAGCAGGCGTGTTCTCGCTGTTTTATTCTATGCCTTATGCTTATTGGGATACTATTACCGGTGCCAAAATGCGTCCTGTATTAATGGCAGAGCTGGATAAACAAGGCTATCAATTCGGCATTTTTGCCAGTTCTCGTCTTAATAGTCCTGAGTTTAACCAAAATGTGTTTGCCGATATTGAAAATTTACGCTTATCTTCTAAGGGAGAAGAGAAATGGCAACGTGACGAAGACGCGCAACAAGATTTTTTACATTTCTTAGATACACGTAATCCCGAGCAGCCTTTCTTCGGATTTTTGTTTTATGACTCCGCCCACGGGCAGTCCTTACCGCCGAATTATCAAGGGCCGTTTACCCCCAGTGCGCCGGATGTGATGAATTATCTGTTATTAACCAAAAATACAGATCCGACCCCGTATTTAAACCGTTATAAAAATTCCGTGCATTATATTGATGGACTGTTGCATCAGATTTTCACCCGTCTAAAAGAAAAAGGGTTAGATAAAAATACGGTAATTATTTTGACCGGCGACCATGGACAAGAAGTCAATGATACCCGACACAATTTCTGGGGACACAATAGCAATTTTGCCAAATATCAAACGCGGGTTCCGTTACTAGTTTGGTGGCCCGGTATGCAAGGCCAGCAAGTAGATCGCCGTACCGCCCACTATGACATCGTGCCTCTGTTATTACGTCATGCACTGCTTTGCAATAATCCGGTGTCCGATTATAGCTCGGGCTATGATTTGTTGGATACTACCCCTCGACCTTGGACGATTATCTCCAGCTACACCAACAAAGCCGTGCAGGAAGGCAATAAAATCTCCGTATTGAATAATTACGGTGGCATGGTAACCTACAACGAGGATTTCATACCTACCGACACACCAGTAAGCGCCAAAGCATTAAACGAAAGTTTGAAGGAATTTAGTCACTTCTACAAATAGCCAAAAAAGCTAAAAAATGCTATAGTATGAGAGTAGTCTATTTCATCAAGGAGAAAAGGCATGTTTAAAACATATTTCATGGACGTAATTACGCAGCATTTCTTTGATTTCAAAGGCCGTGCTACCCGCAAACAGTTTTGGCTGTTTACGTTATTCAATGTGATCTTCTTGGTCATTTTGACGATGTTAGGAACTGTAAATGGATCTGTCGGCACTTTGTTCCGCACGCTGTATTATATTTACAGTTTAGTGTTACTTCTGCCCAGCTTGGGTTTAACCGTGCGCCGCTTGCACGATATTAACTTTCGCGGTTGGTGGATATTATTAGCTTTCATCCCGGTTGTAGGACCTCTGACTTTGTTAGTGTTCTACATCTTGCCCAGCAAAGAACCGAACCGCTTCTAATATACTTGGAAAAACGCCCGCTCCGGCGGGCGTTTTTATGCCTATGAAAAACGTTTGCAAAATCTTTGTTCTGCTTTGCGCAGTGGTCTTGCTCTATACCACATCCATGTACGGATATATTTGGTTGAAAATGCAACCGCTACAACCGATTGCACCCGTTTCC
>JAZNEO010000014.1:0-2691 GCA_045588685.1 Candidatus Avelusimicrobium sp.
AGCCGCCCACGATTCATCTACCTTTGCAAAAGCTCCGGCCTTGGAAGAAATTTTTGCGGCTTTAAAACATCCGGAACAAAAAACTTTTTGGCTCGATTTAAAAACCCCGTTAACCCAAGAAGATATTCAATATATCAAACAAATTGCCAAACAATATCATATCCATCCGCGGCGCATCTTTTTTGAAGTGAAGGGGGGAGAAACAGCCGATTTACTAAGTGCCAACGGTTTCCCTATTTTGTTACAGATTTCTTCGCATTTTCACGAGGATGAAAATGATCCGCAAAAACGCATTTTACTCAATGCAGAACTAGAAGATTTACTGCGCCGTTATCACCCGTGGGCCATTGCGGCCAGCTTGGGCAAATATCCCTATTTACAGGCTTATTTCCCAAAATATAACAAGGCTATTTATTCTTCCACCACCAAGCGGCCCAGCCTCAAAAAATATTTCTTAACTCGTGCTATTCATCAAGACCCTACGGTACGCATTTGGATGCAAGATCAATATACCGCTTTACCGTTTTAACTTTCTTAAGGAGATTTTCATGAAAACAAAATATACTTGGTTATATCGTTTGAGCAAAATAGTTGTGCTATTGACTATTTTAGTGGGTATTTATGCGGGGGTATCGTACATTTTGGTCTGCAATCACCTGCGCCCCATTACCCCGATAGCCACTCCTTATCTGGGAACACCGACGGTATCTTGGGGGCCTACGGCGTTTTCGTTCATTCATCAAACCAATGAACGTCAACGGATGCTTACTAAATCCAAACGTTATCACGGTTTTGAAATTGATTTATACACCCGGCCCAACGATCCTACGCTATATGTAGCGCATGACCCGCGGCAATTTAAATATAAAATGACTTTACAGGCTGCTTTTTCTATTCCGAAAGAGCCTGCCGCAAACTTTTTCTGGATTGATATGAAAAGTTCTTTAACACAAGCTCAAATAGACGAGGTCAAAAACATTGCACGCCTGTGCGGTGTACCGCTTGAAAATTTAATTTTTGAACCGCCTTATAAAGACGATGCCCAAGCTAAACTGCTCGTGCAAAACGGCCTGCGGGTAATTTTATTTATCACTGGTTTTTCTAAAGAAAAGCTCAATGCCGAACAAACCCAAGCTTTAGTAGATAAAATCCAAAAACGTATTGAAGAAATACAACCCTGGGGTATTTCTAGCGGGATGGGACTCTATCCTTATCTAAAGGCTTATTTTCCTAATTACCCGAAAGCCATTTGTTACAATACCACCAAACGCCCCAGCCTAAAAAAATATTTTATGCGCCGTTTGATTGCCAAAGATCCGTCGGTACGTCTCTTTTTAAATGACGAATATAATTGGGATAATTTAGGAGCTAAAAATGACTAATACCGCCGTTACCCGCAATGTAGCCGTTGCCCTACTGAAAAAATATAATCAGGAACTCTTTCACTTACAACACGCGTTGACGGTAGAAGCTGTCATGCGTTACTTTGCTGAAAAATTAGGCTACGGTGATCAAAAAGATTTTTGGGGATTATGCGGTTTGTTACACGACGTAGATTTTGAAAAATTCCCGCAAGAACATTGCAAAAAGGCACCCGAACTTTTGTCCGAAATCCAAGCCGGACCGGAACTGGTGCATGCCGTTTGTTCGCACGGATACGGCATTTCGTGTGACGTAAAGCCGGAACATGAAATGGAAAAAGTGTTGTTTGCCGTAGATGAGCTGACCGGGCTCATTGGGGCCGCGGCTCGTATGCGCCCGTCTAAAAGCACACAAGATATGGAGCTGTCCAGTCTAAAAAAGAAATTTAAGGATAAAAAATTTGCGGCTGGTTGCTCTCGGGACGTAATTAAACAAGGCGCAGAAATGTTGGGCTGGGAACTGGACAAATTACTGGGTGACACTTTGCAAGCGATGCGTGAAACAGAACAAGAAATCGCTCAGCACATTATTTCTTAAACACCACGTATTTATTCACGCCAAAACTAACTATCGCCACCACTAACGAGCTAAATAACCCCGCGGCGTATAAATTATTCCATATATACTGACTAAATAAACGCAGTAAGCCAATATTTAGAAAATAACAACCGGTATAGACGGCAAAAAACTTAAAAATCAGCCGGTTATCAGGATTATCAAACACCAGCCCGCCCAAGGTTTTAAAACTAAAACAAATACCGATTATCGTGGAAAACAGTACCGCTAGCATATAGTGCAAGCCTACAAAAATAAACAAAGCATACAGTCCATATGCAAAAGCCGTATTAAGAGCCCCAATCATTAAAAAACGCCACACCTGCTCCGGGATATGCGTCCAACGCGCTATCCATAAACAAAACCCCTTAAAATAGGCCAGTAACTTTTCCATAGGCTTTTCTCTTTATAGCTGTTTTTCCAGTTCGGTAAAGAACTCCGTAGCCTTCACTTGATAGAAATAATCACTCACTCCGTCGGTAAAAGCCGAGGGAAGTGTATTAACTTCAATAATTTTAGCCCCATATTGTTTAGCCGTTAGCGGCATACTGCACGCCGGCATCACTTGTCCGGCCGTACCCACAATAATCATTACATCACACGAACACGCCATCTCCTCGGAACGGGCATACACCGCAGGAGGAATTCCTTCCCCATAAAACACAAAATCCGGCTTGAGTACTCCGCCGCATAAACAAGTAGGGGGAACCTCTG
>JAZNEO010000015.1:0-2342 GCA_045588685.1 Candidatus Avelusimicrobium sp.
GGCTCACAGAACGACATGGCTACGATCCGACTTCCGGTAATTCGCATAATTTAATCGGCCAAATTGAAGCGGCCCTGCGCAAAATTGAAAAAGGAATTTATGGCCGCTGTGAATTATGCCGCCAGCCGATTCCCAAAAAACGCATTAAAGCTTTACCGTTTGCGCGCTATTGTGTAAACTGCCAAACCTCTTCGGAATCAAACCGCGGATAGTTTATTAATGCAGACAAAAATTTACCCCCGAGGGTTTCTCGGGGGATTTTCTTTTTAGATAAGATTTAGAATTCCGGATAATACACCGGTGTTTTGCGTACATCTTTGGCATGGGCTTTAATTTTATATCCTTTCTCACTTACCCCAATGCGAAATCCTTTCTTTTCCAACACGGCCTGTGTATCGCGCTGGAATTGCACCGGATCGCCGGACAAGATAGATAAGCGCAACAAATCATTGGTGTAATAACCATATTGCATCCGATGAACTTCTTCCAAATAACCAATCTTTTCCAAGTGTTCTTGTGCTTTATTAATCAAACGCTGTTGTGCAAAAGAACCTGCCCCGAAAAATGAGTTATAGAAGTATCCTACGAAAGTCGACATTAGGATCACACCGGTCAAAGTAAGCACCATACTCTCTAACCAGCTTTTTGGGCGGTATTTAACCACAATAGACCCTGCGGTCATATCTTGCAAGGAACGGTGCTTGTCATCGATAAAAGCCAGTAAAAAGCCCCCCATCAATAAGACTGCGCTGACATAATAGCTCAACGTGCGCACAAATGCCCGCACAATTCCTAAGGGCTCGCCGGTATCTTTATCTAATACTTCAATACCTACCAATTTTTTACCTAATGTATGACGGCCGCCACTGGTAAATAGGGTCATATACAAAATGAAAGGGATGTTGATACCAGCCAACAGCCAATACAATTGTTCTAAGTCAAAGAAAACAAATCGAACGATGACTGCGATGAACAATTGATACAAAATAAAAATAAGTCCACTATCAATCAATAACGCCACAAAGCGTTCCGGTATACTGGCCACTACAGGACCTTGCTGTTCTTCTGGTTGTTCAGGCTGAGTACTGCGTACCAGTGGAGCAGTATCATCCATGATATTAATGCGATGTTCTTCCATAAATTCTCCTCAAAACCCTTTTTTGTATTATAACAAGTTTTTTGTATATGAGGACGAAATATTTACGTAAAAAATGCCCTGCTAGGCAGGGCATTTGTACGTTAGCATATGTTAATCAGAACAAGCAGGCGCATAACTGGGGCAATAATTCCCTGCGCAACACCCACCATTATAAGTACCGGTACACGTGTTTGTTGCATTGGCATTACAACGACTTCCTGCATTAAAAGTATTGCTGCCGCAAGTCCCATTTTTATTACCCTCACAAACAGTATTGTTTGGAAAAGTGGTGTAACTACATCCCCATCCACCATTTCCTATACAAGTACCTCCTTCATTCATGGTAAGGCCATTACAAGAATTACTGCCTACAGCTTCACAAGTACCTCCGGCATTTATAGTACTGACATTGCAAGAATGGTTGGGACCAGTTCCTTTACATAATCCCCCTTCATTTACAATGGAGTGCTGACATCCACCAATATCTGTTGTAGGTATAGCACTACAAACGCCACCCTCGTTAACTTCTTGATATTTGGTATCTACATATCCGCAAACTCCATTTGCATATGGCATGCCCAACCCTGTACATCTGGCTTCTTCACTTACGTAGCATTGACCGGTACTATTTGCCCATGCACATGGGCCGGGATAATCTAATAGATATTTTGTGTAGCCGTCTTTTGTACTGGCTTTCGTGCCGCCTAATAAACTCCCGCATAACCTTTCGGCTCTACTATCCCCGGTCTTAGCATCACAAAACAAATAACTTTCCGGATCTTTCAAAAACATTGATAGGCGAACATTGGGTAATGCTGTTAATGTCCCCGTAATCGTGCTTTGATTATCGTTTTTGGTATCAATACTATATTCTGCGTCAGCCATAATATATTTATTATCTTCGGCTTCTCCCGGCAGTGACACCACCAAGGCGCTGGTATTATCGGCATAGGCTCCGGTTTCCATATGAGCAGCGGCTTGGGCAGTTTGCAAGGCTTTGGCCGGAGCTAATAAAGTGCTCCAGCGGCTCTTATCTACTGCACTTTGATACATTGGAATAGCAATAGCACTTAACACGCCGATAATCAGAACTACGATTAATAGTTCTATAAGTGTAAAACCTTTTTTCATACGACCTCCCCTGATAATTTTTTTAAATGATACTAAAAAAAAAAACGATGTCAAGCTTTTTTTATTTCCCGAC
>JAZNEO010000016.1:0-3251 GCA_045588685.1 Candidatus Avelusimicrobium sp.
ATTGATTAGCGCACACGGCAACAGCTTGCGCAGTATTGTAAAATATTTGAAAAATCTCTCCGATGAAGAGATTGTATCTCTTAATTTACCAACGGGCATCCCCTATATTTTTGAATTATCTGATAATGGAAAAGTACTGAAAGATTATTTTTTAGGCAATCCGGATGAAATTGCTCGAAAAATACAAGAAGTAGCCGCACAAGGCAATACCTCTACAATAGAAAAGGCTGAAATATAAATTTCAGCCTTTTATTTGGTCGTATAAGTTGAATATCAATTCAGTTGCCCCAGTAGGGTGGGAATTACCTCATATAAATCTCCCTCTACCGCATAGTTAGCCACTTTCATAATAGGAGCATTGGGATCTTTGTTAATAGCTACTATCACATCTGCCTTAACACCCGCCATATGATGCTGCTGTCCGGAAATTCCGCATGCAATATAGAGTTTTGGTTTAACTGTTTTCCCCGTAATGCCGATTTGGCTATCGGCGCAAATCCAACCATTGTCTGCGGCCGGGCGTGTGCCTGCCACTACGCCACCTAAACGATCTGCCAATTTTTGTAATAATTCAAAACCTTCTTTCTTACCCACACCGCGGCCGCCTGCCACAATCACTTCCGCCTGCGAGAGATCTGCTAGGCTGTCTTTTTGTTTATCTAACGATGCGTATTTTTTGTAGTAGCCACGCAATAATTCCTCTAACGGCATAGTTTGAGCCAAAGTATTAGGAGTAGCCGGGGTGGTAGTAGCATATTCTTTCATCAAGGCATTGGCAATTTCATTTTTCTGAATATGCACAGTGCCTTCGTAAATTTGGGTAACCTTAGCATCACGCATATACTTTTCTAACGGGAAATCTCGCATATACGCCACACCGCCGCACAGCGTGACACACTCATCCGCCACTTCCATAGCCGTATTGGAGCAGAACAGTTTGGCCATCGCACTGTATTTGGTCCAACGGCCTCCTTTGATTTTCTTTAGTTCATCATGTACGGTGGTGCCGTTTGCCAAAGCCGCTTTGACCGCAGGCAATAACTCCTCATCCATACGATGCGTTAAACTATATACCAAGGCACGGCCGGCTTCCGTTTTAGCAGCCAGCTCTGCCACTTTGTGCGCCAATGCTTGAAAGGTAATAATGGGTTGCCCGAATTGTTTGCGGGTACGCAGGTAAGGAATCGTCTCATCCAACGCTCCTTGTGCAATGCCTACCGCTTGAGCCGCCACTCCCGGACGGGAATAGTCTAAGGTTTCTTGCACATACAACAATCCGCGTCCCTCACTGCCTAATAAATTTTCTTTGGGTACGCGCACATTTTCAAAAATCAGCTCGTATGTAGGATTGGTACGGATTCCCATTTTTTCTTCTTTCTTTCCAAAAGTGAAACCCGGCGTTCCTTTCTCGATGACTAATAAAGAAATACCTCTTGCCCCGCGAGATGGATTTGTATTAACGGCTACTGTATAAAAATCAGCTTCTTTTCCGGTGGAAATAAAGTGTTTTGTTCCGTTGACCACATAAAAATCACCGTCTTTTATAGCGGTTGTTTTAAGAGCAGTAGCGTCCGAACCGGCTTCCGGCTCTGTCAAGGCAAAAGCCCATAATTTTTTACCGCTGGCCAAATCATAACACCAACGCTCCCGTTGTTGTGGCGTAGCTGCTAAAAACATAGGGATAGCCCCCAAAGCAGAAGTGCCCGGTGTCAACGCCAGCCCCGCACAAACCCGAGAAAACTCTTCAAAAGCCATCGCCAGACAAGTAATCCCCCCGCCTAATCCTCCGTATTGTTTCGGCAACCATAATCCAAACATACCGGCTTTGCGGAACTCTTCATACATTTCTTTAGAAAATTGCTCTTTCCGGTCCATTTCTGCGCGCAAAGGTTTCATTTTTTTCTGCGCCAATTCGCGGGTAGCATTTAATGTTTTCTGCTCCAGTTCATTGATTGCATAATCCATAATTACTTTTCCCCCGTGGAATTAAATTTGTGTTTGGTATATTTCTTATGCCGTTTGTAAAAAGGTTTACGAATGCCCTGTTTTTTAGGCAACAAAGAACGATATAATTGCTCCTGCCGACGAATCATCACAGGAACCGTAAATTCTCCAAAATCACGCCGAGCAATGTTTTTCTTAAAGCGTTCACGTAGACCGTTGTTGCGCAGTAAAGCGGTGATTTTTTCAGCTAAAGCGGCAATATCATTGCTCTTTACCAAAAAACCGGTGCGGTTATTGGTGACCACTTCACTAATGCCATCCACATCATAACAAACCGCAGGCACTTGATGGGCTTGCGCTTCCAGAATAGACATAGGCACTCCTTCGCGCAAAGAAGTGCTGGCATATACATCGCTGATAGCCAGCAGCTCATCGGTATCTCCCCGCCATCCCGGGAAAAATAATTGTTTTTCAATACCCAAGTGCTGGGCTAAATTAGTAGCGGTTTCTTTTAGAGGACCGTCTCCCGTATAAATGCAATATACATTTTTATTTTTACTCAGCACCTTGTAGGCCGCTAATACAAAATGAATTGGATTTTTAAGTGGTTTGAAATTAGCAATCGCTAATACCACTCGCCCGGTAGCGGGAATTTTAAGAGAGGCTTTCTTAGCAACAGGATCAAAATTAGCCGGTAATTTGCGCATAAAATCAATACCGGCGCGAATAATTTCACTGCGCACACCTTTGCCAATACCTAAAGCGGCAGCTTCGGCAGCATTTTTTCTGGAAACAAACACCAACACATCCGTCATGGCAGAGCAAAATTTTTCTGTTTTTACAAAAAATGAAAAATGCTTTTCTCCGTGTTCTTTGGCAAAACCTAACCCATGAAAAGTATGCACCACTTTCGCTTTACGCCAAAAAATACGCGCAGCCAAACGCCCTAAAATGCCGGCCTTAGGAGCATTTGTGTGCACAATATCCGGTTTGATTTTACGCATCAAACGACCCATTTGCCATACGGCCCATAAATCATGAAAAGCGTAGCGCGGTCGGACATCGTGTTTGAGCGCAGGAATAAAGTATAAATTTTTAAATTCCCGTTTTGTTTTTCCGTCCAAACGCCCCCCGGCACCGGCCGCCAGATACGGCTCAAATTCCCGTCGGTCCAAACGTTTCAATGTGGTCAAAACGCTATTTTGGGCGCCTCCTTGGTCAAGGGCAGTAATGATATACAAAATTTTTACTTTGGCCATCAATGTACTTCTCCTGTTTCAGTATTTACAATAAAGTCGGAGGCCAAG
>JAZNEO010000017.1:0-1959 GCA_045588685.1 Candidatus Avelusimicrobium sp.
GATTTCTGTTTTTTATTTAACTCCTCTATATATTTGTCAAAAACCATTCTGGATGGTACTCCGTGGCAAACCACATCACAGGTGTATAGATTTTCATATTCCTTGCCTAAAAAGGAATGCAGCCCCGCCACTTGGCAAGGCGTCCCGGAAAACAGAACTTTTAAACCGATGTTCAGATCTTCTTTTACCTTGCGGAAAACATTATTTGTATTGCTTTCCAAATATTTGGATTTCCTGAATTTTAAATATCCGTCCAAAGAATCCGCACGACTGTGAACCAATTTAAAGTCATCCAACAACTCAACCCCATATACCGCTCCTTTCTGCAATATAATGTGCTGTGCCAAAAGCGAAAATATCCCACCGGAAGAACTGGCCCTAGCTTGAGCCTTATCGTTGTTATAGGCTCCCAAAAAGTTGTAAGCGTAGGTTGTATTTCTCTTGTACTCGTTTTCTTTGGGACATGCTTTATTGCAAAGACCGCAATTTACGCACAAATCCTTATCAACGGCGGGATATAAAAAGCCTTCCTCATCATAGTGCAGAGATATGGCCCCTTTCGGACACGCGCTCACGCAAGCCCCACAGCCGCAGCAATCAGCTTTCTTTTTTAAATTTATCATACAGCCCCCCAGAAATTAAATTAAGCGTTTTTTTTACCAAGTCCTTCTCGTATTGGTTAAATACAAAAAACCATAAAATAATACCGTATGCAGCCGAAAACATCGCGCCCTGCAAAATGAAACCCGTTATCTTGCCGTTTTCCCATAGCAAACCAACAAATAAAAACACGAAAAACGCTATAAGCATATAGGGGATAATTTTTATCATCTCGATAAACAGCTCTAGCACTTTTATCCCCAATTTATGATAGTAAAAGTTTATTATTATCGTCTGGCCTGTCAGTAGGGATAAACCTGTCGTTATCGCACAGCCCATACCTCCGTATTTCTTTGCCATCGGAATACAAACTATAATGTTTATCACCCCCAATACCGCATACAAAACCGCCCTAAAAGCGTGTTTATTCTTAGCTTGTATAATCGGCACAGCCGTAGTTTGCACTAGACAGACGAACAAGCCTGCCATCAATATCAAAGAGTAAGAGTATACTTGTTTAAACTCCGGCCCTACCCATAAGTTTACAAAAGACCGCCCATATAAAACAAAGCCTAGAAAAATATAAGACATAAAATAATACTGCAGGCGGCTTGTTTTTAAGAAAATGGCGTTTATTTCGGTCATATCGTCCGTTTTAGCGTTAATTGCGGAAAGTTGCGGCAAAAATATCCCGCCCATAGAAGAAGACATCGCCATATATCCCTGCGCTATCTGTATGGCTGTGGCGTATAGCGCCACCGCACCAGCGCCCGCTACCGCCCCCAAGATTACCTGCCCCGTTTTCCAATACGCTATGCTGATTATGTCGGGGATACAGACAAAAAAGGAAAACGTCAGTATTTCTTTTACCAATTTGGCGTTCCAATAATGAAGTTTAAATTTTACCCTCAACTTACCCAATACATACCATACACTTAAAAGCGCCACAAAGATATTAAACAGCGTCTGTACTATTACAACCGTCATTACGGAGTTAAAAAAGAACAAAAACGCCACTACGCTCAGAGGCCTAAACAGTGTTGTGAACAATATTAGCCCCTTAGCGAATATAAAACGCTCATGAGCGGTTATTATAGCCGTAAAAACATTGGAGGGTATCACTATGGCCAAGTTCAAAAGCAAGACATAAAACATATTTCTGACCAAAACAATCTCTTGCGCGGAAAGAGTATGGTAATACAACGGAATAAAGTAATGAAACAAAAGCAAACCCGCAAGTATTATCAAAATGGAAACGCCAGCATACAAAATACCGCTTAATGCCAAAATATTTTCAGCGGATATTTCGTCATTGACCGCCTTGTAGCCCGAGTAGTATCTTGTAGTCGTGTTGGAAAG
>JAZNEO010000018.1:0-3326 GCA_045588685.1 Candidatus Avelusimicrobium sp.
GAAGCGTTGAAGAATAGCGAACGGGCCGAGCGTTTGTGTAAGGCACTGGGCGGAGAATATATCAGCGGAAGTTTAAGTGCCGGGTATGATACGTATGTCTTGGAAGGTGGCGGTAGCGGCATCCCATGGAGCTTAGCTAATTTGCCAGCTGGGTGGCAGAGTTGTGATGAATACCCTTGTACGAAAGCGTGTGACAGAGAGGTAAAAGCGGGATATACTTGTACTGGGACGTATAATGAGGATCACACATATAAGGAGCTTGTATGTCAAGGAGATGTGTGTACCTCCACGAATTATAGCGAAGGAGATACGCAGATGGTGCGCGAGACTTGTGTGAAGAGCGGCAATGTATGTTCTACGAAATTAGTAAATACTTATGACGAAGAAGGAAGGCTGTTAAGTAGCCGGGGGTGTAGTGCACGCAACGCAGCAGGAGAATGTACAGGCTATTCTAACGGTTGGGAATATACCTATGACGAAAATGGTAATAAGACTTCCAAACGCTCTTGTACCGGATATAATGAATCTGGAGAATGTACGAGTTATTCCAAGGGTAGCAGTGTTGTTTACACCTATGATGAAAATGGAAATGAAACATCTCACAGAGCTTGTAATGGATTTAATGCGGATGGCAGTTGCAATGCATATACGGGCGTAAAATATGAGTATATGTATGACCAAAATGGCAATCAAACGTCTTATCGGATTTGTGGCAGTTTTAATACGGATGGAAGTTGCAAAGGGTATAATGCTAGGTATGACTATGCATACGACGAGAACGGTAATCAGATATCGTCTCGGTATTGTAGCAGTGTTAATGCTAATGGTAATTGCAACAGTTATAGCAGTGGAACTGACTACACTTATGATAGTAATGGTAATCAAACATCCTCTCGGTATTGTAGCAGTGTTAATGCTAATGGTAATTGCAACAGTTATACTAGTGGGGCTGACTACACCTATGATACTAATGGCAATCAAACGTCCTCTCGGAATTGCAGTAGTGTCAATACTAATGGCAGCTGCAACGGTTATAATTCCGGATATGATTACACATACGATGCTAATGACAATAAAACATCGCAACGATATTGTAAGGTGTTTAATACTGATGGCAGTTGTAGTGGTTATGATTCTTTTGCTGCCTACGACTATGCATATGATGAGAACGGTAGTCAGACGGCACAAAGACAATGTAGTGCATTTAATGCTTCTGGAGAATGTACGAGTTATAGCAGCGGATATGCAGATCAATCATTAAATGATGAAGAAGGAAATCTAATCGCTCGACGTTCTTGTTCCACATGGTCAGGTACTACGTGTACTAAATGGGGGAGTTGGAGTTTCCCAGGGCTTAATAATCGTTAATTTTGTTGTAACTTATCTAAAGGTTATTTCCCGTACGCACGATCACATAGACCTGTCTGATATGTACTCAACGGGCAACCCTATTTTGACTGGTCTTTTCTACCTCAAAACAATCTCTGCATTTTGGGCGGAATTTTCTTATAATATAAGTATCCCCTTTTGTGAGAGGAATTTGGTCATGCAGATAGGGCCGTTTAACGCACAAGATACTGTTGCCATTACTACCCTTGGTTTAGAGTTTGCCACTGCGGTGGCATTAGGCACAGCGGGCGGATTTTACGCAGATAAACATTGGCATACCACTCCCTGGGGGATTTTAGCAGGTGTACTGGCAGGCTTTGCATTAGGAATGTATATCGTCTTAAAAGAAGCGCGCCGTATGGCAAACCAAGACCAGCAGAAAGGATCTTAATACATGGAAGTATCTCAAACGATTGCGCATCATATTTTGGACCACGATTTTGGGGTCATGTTAGGCACGATTCACTTGCCTGTGACGGCGCATACTGTTACCATGTTTTGCATTAGTATCATTGTCTTACTAACGGGATGGTTGCTATCCCGCCGAGGACAGAGTGTATTTGTCCGGCTGATGCGCACCGCAGGAGAAGAGTATGTGGGTTTTATGCGCGATGGTATTGTAGTACCCGGTATGGGCGTAGAAGGAAAAACCTTTTTGTCTTACTTTTGCACACTTTTCTTGTTCATTTTATTTTCTAATTTAGCCGGCTTAATCCCGGAAGTCAAAACAATTACTTCAAATATCTCTGTGACGGGCGGGCTGGCCCTTTGTTCGGGGGCGTTAATTGTATATTGCGGTATTAAATTTCACGGGCTGGTCGGTTTTATTAAAACCTTTGTACCCGGCGGAACGCCGTGGTGGTTAGTGCCGCTTATTTTTCCCCTGGAAGTAATCAGCTTACTCATTCGTGTTTGTGTGCTGGCTATCCGTTTATTTGCCAATATGCTTTCGGGGCATATGGTGCTGCTTAGCTTATTATTAATCGTTTTTATTATCGGGCAAATGAGCAAAATAGCCGGTGTCGGTTCGGCCATCCCTGCTATGGGCCTTGAGATTTTTATGACGTGCTTGGAGTTGTTAGTAGCGTTTTTGCAGGCGTATGTATTTACGCTACTGACCTCAATTTATGCTGGACTTGTGATTCATTCGCATTAATTTACGCGGGAAACCGCAAAAGGAGAGAAACTTATGGAACTTACTGCATTGAAATTTATCGCGGCCGGTATCGGAGCCGGACTGACGGTAATCGGAGCTGGGTTAGGACTGGGTAAAATCGGTACCGCTGCCTTGGAAGGAACGGCCCGTCAACCGGAAGCCGGCAACAGCATCCGCACGACCATGATTATTATCGCCGCTTTGTTAGAAGGGGCCGCGATGTTGGGTCTGGTCATTTGTTTGTTAACCATGGTCATGTAATTGCCCAATAGGCAGGGGATATGGATCAATTATTAAATCCAGATTTTGGGGTTTTGGCGCTGACGATTGTGAACTTTGTGCTACTCGTGTGGTTATTGCATAAAGTGGCGTGGAAAAGCCTGATTGGAGCGTTGGAGCGCCGCGAAAAACAGATTGCAGACAATCAAGCAGCGGCGGCTCAGGCGCGTGAGGAAGCTGAGCGACTCAAACAAGCCTTAGATGAAAAGTTGCAACATATTTCGGAACAAGCCGCTCAAAAAATCCAAGAAGCGGTAGCAATCGGCAACACCCAAAAAGAGCAATTATTGGCGCAAACGCAAGAACAAGCGGAGCGTTTATTAGCTCAGGCAAAAGAACAGATAGAAGCAGAAAAGGAAAAAGCGTTAAAAGAGGCGCGCAGCCAAATCGCCCGCACAGCGTTACTGGCCGCGCAGCGTTTGACGCAACAACAACTCAATGCTTCTTCTTCGGAGCAACTGCTGGAGCAAGTATTAAACGATATTAGCTCCCGCGTATAAAG
>JAZNEO010000019.1:0-3229 GCA_045588685.1 Candidatus Avelusimicrobium sp.
CGTTTTTTTTTTTTGCATAATTTGCGTATAACGCCCCTAGTGAGGCGTTTATTGAAATTGAAAGATAAAAAGAGGTGTTTATGAAAATACGAAAATCAGCCCGATTAAAAGGGTTTACGTTGATAGAATTATTAGTCGTTGTACTTATCATTGGTATTTTGTCAGCCATTGCCTTGCCGCAATATCAGAAGGCAGTCATCAAAGCGCGCGCCGCAGAATTGCAAACCTTAACACGGGCTTTAGCTACTGCGCAAGCTACCTATTACATGGCAAACGGAGAATACGCAGATAATTTGGATAATTTAGATCTCAGTTTTCCGTTTACGCGTGCCGCCGAGTTAGCCGCAGCTTTTGCTATGGATGACGGTGCTTCACATGATAGTAAATATGCTATAGCAATTCGAAAGGATTATGGACAGGCTGCTTCTTTATTTCTATCCGGTCCTTATGCTTATGTAGCTGGTTTTATGGTGTTTGGAAAAACTTGGGATGATATGCAACCAGGGGAATTATATTGTATGGAAGCGGGCGATGATGTAAATTTTTGTAATAAATTCTATGGCGGAACGCAAGTAGCTACTGGTTTGATGGAAACTAAATATTTCACCATGCCATAAGTCGTTTGGTAGTATATAAACAGCCCCGATTTTTATCGGGGCTGTTTGCATTATACTTGCAAATACTTTCTACTTAATAATACTGTGTATCAATTTGTAGGGTTTGGGTTTGACGGCGGAAAGTTTAACAGCTTTCTTAAACAACTCCGCACCGGCTTCCAAACGTTTCTTGTCCGAAGCATATAAAGTGGCAATGACATCGCCTTTCTTGACGGCGTCGCCTGCCTTTTTGTGTAACCAAATGCCCGCACCGTAATCAATCGGGTCTTCCATGGTGTTGCGTCCGGCTCCCAACAGAACCCCTGCCATACCGGTCATCTTGGCATCAATGAAATTGACGTAGCCTTTTTTGTCGGCTTTCAATTCCCATTTTAATTTGGCATTGGGTAAGTATTTGTCGGGGTCGTCCACCACTTTGGGGTTGCCGCCTTGCCATTTGACCATGCGGGTGAATTTATACAAGGCCTCGCCGTTATCAATATAACTTTCTAATAATTTGCGGGCCTTGCTGACGTCTCTTTCTTTGCCGCTGATGACCAGCATATGCGCTCCCGTTTCCATGAGGGCTTCATAAAAGTCCGGGGCCAAATCTTTATGCCCTTTCAAAATCTGAATGGTTTGATACATCTCGTTGGCATTGCCGATAGCGCGGCCTAAGGGTTGATCCATATAAGTGATTAGAGCGCGGCATTTTAGACCTAACAGTTTGGCGGTGCTTACTAACATTTTGGCCAATTTTTTGCTGTCTTCCAATTTTTGCATAAAAGCGCCGGAGCCGTATTTCACGTCCATCAGCAGGCTGTCCACCCCTTCGGCATATTTTTTAGATAGAATGCTAGCCACGATTAACGGACGGCTTTCTACGGTGCCGGTGGCATCACGCAGGGAGTAGAGTTTGCGGTCGGCGGGAGCCAAATCTTTGGTCTGGCCGAACATACAAACACCCAGCTTTTGAATTTGCCGATGAATGAGTTTAGCCGGAATGCGAATTTCAAAATTTTTAATAGATTCTAATTTGTCTAACGTACCGCCCGTGTGCCCTAAACCGCGGCCAGACATCATAGGCACTGCTACCCCCGCACAAGAAACCAAGGCCGCCAAGGCCAAAGACACGCCGTCTCCCACGCCGCCGGTGGAATGTTTATCTACTTTAGGAATTTTGATATCGGAAAAATCTAATCGCGCACCGGAATGTGCCATGGCTTTTGTCAAAAGAGCCGTTTCTTTATCAGACAGCGGATTTAAAAAACAAGCCATTAAAAAAGCCGACAGCTGATAATCCGGTACGGTTCCTTTGGCTGCGGCTTGCGCGACAAAATCAAATTCTTCTGCATTAAGCGTCTGGCCATTTCTTTTCTTGATAATGATGTCTATCATTCTCATGGGTTACGTCCTCCTCCACCCGTAGTTTAATAAGGTCGTTTTAGAGTAGGGTGGAATTTCAGCATAGCATATTAAGCGCGTTTTGAGAAGGGGGATTTTTAGTAGTAACACGGGGGCGCAATTTCGTATAATAACTGTATATCCTTAATGTAGAGAGTGTTATATCATGGCAAAAAATAAATATTCAGCAACGGTTTTACTTCCGAAAACGGATTTTCCCATGCGTGCAGGGTTAGCGCAAAAAGAACCCAAATTGTTAGATTTCTGGAAACAAATGGACTTGTATCAAGCCATTTTGAAGAAGAATGAAGCAGGCAAACATTTTGTTTTGCATGATGGCCCTCCGTATGCCAATGGGGCTATTCATATTGGACACGCACTCGATAAAACCATTAAGGATATTATTCTTAAAAGCCGCGCCCTGATGGGCTATTATACGCCCTATGTGCCGGGGTGGGATTGCCATGGCTTACCCATTGAACAAGCACTCTTAAAAGAGCTGAAACAGGACAAAAAACATATCACCGATGTACCGGCTTTCCGCAAGAAAGCACGTGCTTTTGCCGCTAAGTTTATTGACTTGCAACGCCAAGGTTTCAAACGCTTGGGGGTGCAAGGCGATTGGGATAATCCGTACTTAACGATGGACAAACGTTATGAGGGAATTACAGTCGGCGTATTTTTGGACTTGATTGAAAAAGGGTATGTATATAAAGGCCAAAAAACTATTACGTGGTGTAGCCATTGTGAGACTGCCTTGGCAGACGCGGAAACCGAATATAAGGACGTAAAATCTTCTTCCATTTACTTGCGCTTTAAACTCGTAAATCCGACGGAAGAAATCTTTGGACAATTAGATTTTTCTAAACCCGTTTCGCTCGGGGTATGGACCACAACGCCATGGACGATCCCTGCCAACCAAGCCGCTGCTGTAAATAAAGACGAAGACTATGCTGTTCTGCAAGACAACAATACAAAAGAGTATTACGTCGTGGCAGATAAACTAGCCGAAGAATTTATCAAAAATACAGGGGTAAGCGTACAAAAGGTGAATACTGTGCGCGGGGAAAATCTCGTCGGGCAAAAATACTATCACCCGCTTACGCAAAAAGAAAACCCGATTATTTGGACGGATTTTGTGACCATGGACGCCGGTGTGGGTGTCGTTCATATTGCGCCGGGTCACGGGGAAGAAGACTATCAAGCCGGAAAACAATGGAAATTGGAAA
>JAZNEO010000020.1:0-4271 GCA_045588685.1 Candidatus Avelusimicrobium sp.
CCCAATATCGATACCGCCGAAGAATATCAAAAACGATTGCTCGAAAATAAGCGGGTCTGTGAGCGTTTTAACGTACCGTTTGTAGACTTGCCCTATGAGCCGCAGGTGTGGCAGCAAGCTGTGCGGGGATTGGAAAAAGAACCTGAGCGCGGCCGCCGTTGCAGTGTCTGTTTTGAGCTGCGTTTGGCGCGTGCCGCTGCCTATGCTAAAGCACAAGGATTTACACATTTCTCGTCGGTATTAGGTATTTCTCGTCATAAAGATTTACAACAAGTCAATCAAGCTGCTACAGTGGCTTCTGCTAAGTATCACATTCCCTATGACGTAACTAACTGGCGTAAAGGCGGCTTGGAAGAATTGCGCCGCGCGCTCATTAGTGAAATGGGTTTATACAAACAAACCTATTGCGGCTGTCCGTTTAGCCGACATATATAAGGCTGAGATTCCCGATAGAGACCCTCGGGAATGACAGCATTTTTTATAACAACAAAAATATAGTATTGTCATTTCCGACACACATCAATTGTCATCCCCGAAATTTGTAATCGGGGATCTCAGCTGCTTTCGTTTTCATAAAGGAGGAGATCCTGAGCTACAACCTCTCAGGATGACCTTATTTATTTGTTGGGCAAAGGCCCAACCTACATACTTTTCTGTCACCCCGCAAAGTTTTTGTGCGGGGTATAATGTTGTTTTTGCGAAACGACTTATATCCCGCATTACGACATTGCGGGATGACGCGGGGGAAAAGACTGTTAGGTGAGGTGGGGGAGGACAGCGGGATGATTCTCTATTTCTTTCGTCGGGTAAAAATTTTGCTTGACATCGTTTTTGTTTTTTTCTACATTGTTAGTAGCGGGTCTGATAAGGTTTGTAAAAGAGCTTTTCGGACTTGCGTATAGGGTTAACAAACCCGAGGAGATTAACAATGATGAACAAAAAACAAGGTTTTACCTTGATTGAATTGCTGGTAGTGGTACTCATTATCGGCATCTTGGCCGCGATGGCCTTGCCCGCGTATTTCCGCGCGGTGGAACGCTCTCGTATCAGCGAAGCGGAAATCTTGATGGGAAATGTAGTACAGGCTCAACAACGCTACAAATTGCGCACCGGTGACAAATATGCCACCAACTGGAAAGCTTTGGATGTCGCTCCTGCTGGTGCTACTGCCAATGCAGGTTTGTGTACAAAGGCTCCCAGTGTCTCTACAGACTCTACCGCCTGTGGTAATGGTTTCTTAATTACTTTGAGTCCTACGTCCCAATCGGCAGGTATGGCTCCTTCTGATACGGCTGTCGTGGTCGCGACTCGTGTTAATAATGACCAATACGGTAAATATCAGCTGATCCGCTTCTACGAAGATCCTGAAAATGCAACGTATTGTAATGCAGGTAGCAATGCTAATGCGCAGGCTTTGTGTATAGACTTCATCAACAAAGATGACGAATATCATACGTGGACTTTTACAGCGGGAACCACAGATTATAAAACAGCTAAGACTGATGCCAATGGTATTACGGAGTAGGAGATCGATATGAATAGAAAAGGTTTTACCTTGATTGAATTGCTGGTAGTGGTACTCATTATCGGCATCTTGGCCGCGATGGCCTTGCCCGCGTATTTCCGCGCGGTGGAACGCTCTCGTATCAGCGAAGTGGAAATCTTGATGGGAAATGTAGTACAGGCTCAACAACGCTACAAATTGCGCAAAGGTTCCGGTTATACCACCCACTGGAAAGCTTTGGATGTGGCTCCTGCCGGTGTAGCAGATGGTACAGCTTTAGTAGATGATGCTACGTTCTGTACAAAAGTAACAACAGCTGGTACTGGTACTGCAGGGGCAGTGTGCGGCAATGGTTTTAGTGTGAAGTTGTTAGGTACGAGCTCTAAATTGAACAACGACTCTGGTGTAGTAGCTACTCGTGAAAATAATAAGCAATACGGGCACTACAAATTGGGTCGTTTCTATGACGGAGATTCCGGTGTCATTTGTAATAAAGCTGCCGATAGCGGTGATTCGAATGATGCTAAGGAAAATTCGGAAGCGTTATGTATTGACTTTGCAAATGCTGATACATATACCGCTGTTGCCTTGCCCGCTGGAACGACTACAGACTAAGCTTATTTAGTTGCTTGTTCAAAATACCCCGCTCAAAAGGCGGGGTATTTTTATGTCAGTTATTCAGTCTTCCATATAAAACTAAAATGTCATCCCCGAAATTTGTAATCGGGGATCTCAACCTTTATAAAAATGAAAGCGGCTGAGATTCCCGACAAAGACACTCGGGAATGACAGATATTTTAATAAACGACAAAGTACAATAAAGTCGTCATGCTGAGTTGTTTGGCGGCCCGCAGGGTCTCAGCATCTTATCCTTCATAATAAATATCTTGTTTGACTTGATGCTCTCTATCCACGCCGCATACTGCGCGCAAAATGGCAAAGCCAAAATCAATTGCCGCGGCCGCACTTTTGCCAGTGATAATTTGTCCGTCCGTTACAGCATAATCACCTAGGTAAGTGCCGCCAAAATCTTCATTCATAGAGGTAAAACACGTGTATTTTTTCCCTTTTAACAGGCCCAAATGCCCTAAAATGGTTGGGCTGGCGCAAATGGCGCACACATATTTACCGCGGGCATAAAAGTCTTTTAATAACTCTAAAAGGCGGGGGGTATTTTCTAATTCTTGATATTGCGGGCCGCCGGGCAAAATAATAGCGGCATATTCTTTGTCTTGAAATTGCGCAAACGGAAGGAGATTAATACAATCCAGTCCAAAGCGGCCGGTGGCCTGCTTTCCGCGTAAGCTGTACACGTCCACGTCTAATCCGCCGCGCCTTAAAATAGCATACGTGCCTACCGTTTCCAACTCTTCAAATCCATTGGTTACTATCATGCATACTTTCATTTGATTCCCTCTTTTATATCTTTGATAAATGGTTTGGAAATAATGGAATAAACACCTACTAAAATCACTTCACGCCAAGGCTTTTCTTTGATAATCTGCCCGGCCAGTAAAGGATACAGACATAATAAGATGATTCTCACCCACAACGACCCGCCCAGATGGGCCAGTCCGACCAGTAATAGACCCAAAATGCCCAACAAAACGAGTTTTGAGTATTGGTATGGAATTGTGTAGTTCTTTTGTGTAAATTTAAATAATGCGCCCGCCATAACCAAATAACTGCATGTTACGGCCCAGCCGGCTCCCACAATACCTAACAAGGGCACCAACAATAAATTGACCGAAATGCTGGTTAGCGCGCCTAGCAAAGTAATCCACACCAGTACGCGGGTTTTTTTTGTGATTACCGGGCCGACCATAAAATTGATGTATAACCCATAGAAAAAATAGCCTAATAGTACCGGCGGAATAACCGATAAACCGCCCCAGTATTGCGGGGCAATTAGGTGAAAAGAGCCGAACAAACGGCTTTGGATAATATCCGGCATTAAGAAGATTAATCCTAGTAGTACCCACAAGGCAAACGCCGTGAAAAAGGTGAGTACTCGGGCGTAAAGTTGTTTGGCATCCTTCTCTTTAGCGTGTGCGAGGAAAAAGGGGCGCCACGCTTGGTCAAACATAGACACAATCAACATCATAAATACACCGATTTTGAAATTGGCCTGATACACGCCTACATCAGCCAGCCCCACCAAATGCACCAAAATCGGCTTGTCAATCACACTAACCAGCAAACTGGCCAGCCCCGAGGGCACAAACGGCCAAGCAAATAAAATCATCCGCTTTTCCAGCGCCGGATTAAAGCGCGGAAGCCCTGTTTTTAATTCTTGCCACACGACGGGTGATAAACACAGTAGAGAAGTTAAAGAGGCAAAAATGTTCGCCCAAAAAATAGATTTTATACCCCATTTCAGCACTGCAATAAATAAGATATTACAACAGACATTTATGATAATCGAGAGTGTACGTACCCCCGCAAAGTACCACGCGCGCCGTTGCAAACGCAGTTTGGTAAAGGGGATCATATTGAGCATATCTAACAGTAAAATAAAGACCGATAAGTACAACAAATCCGCGTGCTGTACGCCTATACCCAGTAAAGAGGCAAACGGTTTTGCCAAGCACAGCAATAATATGGCTAATAGAAAACCGTAAGCAATCAACCCATAAAAACAATGTTTGAATACTTCGTTTTTGTTTTTCATTTCACTGGCAAAACGCAAATAACTTTGGTCCATCCCAAAAAGAAAAATCACGTTTAGCAGTGCAATGAGTGCAAATATAGTAGCTACCACTCCGTA
>JAZNEO010000021.1:0-3583 GCA_045588685.1 Candidatus Avelusimicrobium sp.
AGCTTCTTGAGCAACGGCTGTTTCGGCGGTTTTAATTTCCGCTTTGGTTTCTGCTTCTTGTTCAGCTTTTTCGCTGGCTAACATAGCGCTTTCAAAGGCGTTGGCCATGGCCGGGTTGACCGGGGCTTTTTCGCCTTCTTCTGTAGTAGCAGCATCAGCCGGTTTGTTGGCAGCTTCCACTTCGGCGCGGCCTTCTAATACGGAATCGGCAATTGCGGCGCAGAATAATTTGATAGAGCGGGCAGCATCGTCGTTACCCGGCACGGGCACATCAATCAAATCCGGATCGGAATTGGTATCACAGACCGCTACTACAGGAATGCCTAATACGTGGCTTTCGCGCACGGCGCCGGCCGTATCTACCGGGTCAATCACAAATACCACATCCGGCAATACCTTCATATCGCGGATCCCGCCTAATAATTTTTGCAAGCGGTTTAATTCTTTAGTCAAGCGGCTGGCTTCTTTTTTAGAGATAGCTTTAAATACACCGGAAGCTTCCCATTTTTCCAGTTCGTTCATGCGTTCAATGGATTTTTTAACGGTTTGGAAGTTGGTCAACGTACCGCCCAACCATTTTTCATGGATGCAATAGGCACCACAGCGGGCCGCTTCGGCTTGGATAGCTTCTTGAGCTTGTTTTTTCGTGCCGACAAATAAAAATTTAGAACCTTTTTTGGATTCTTCTTTAATAAAAGCGCAAGCTTTTTTCAATTCTTTGGCAGTTTTTTGCAGATCTAAAATATGCACCCCGTTGCGTTCGCCGAAGATATAGCGGCTCATTTTGGGGTTCCAGCGGGAGGTTTGATGTCCGAAATGGACGCCCGCTTCCAACATAGACTTCATGGATACATTACTCATTTCTATTTCTCCTTGTGGGGTTCACATCTAAATTTGGAAAATTTCCCGGTGATGTAATACCCAGATTTACCGAAGGAAGCGCTTGAATTTGCAACCAGGTTGCGCACTTACCTAAAATAAATCCACCTATATTATACAAAAAAACGCGCCCCTTTGCAGGAGCGCGTTTGGAGACTTCTAAAATTAGAAGCGGCCGTTGACGATAATCATCGCAGGCAACCAACCGTTTTTGGCGATGTTGACTAAACCGATTTGTAAACCTTTGATGTGATTGACATAGTTTACAAAACCGAGTTGCACACCGGTTAAGTCACCTGAGGCATAGTTGACCAAACCGAATTGTACACCGACTACTTCACCTTTAGAAATATTTATATAGCCGTCGTGCAAACCAGCCATGTATCCTTCGTTAATAGATACTAAACCGCCTTGAATACCGCGCATATCTCGTTTGTTGACAGTAATTAAACCACCTTGCAAACCGTATACGATATCGGCTGTATTGTAGATGAAAGCTCCTTTGATACCGCGCACTTTGTGGGCATTGTTATAGATGAAGTCCCATTGAACACCATCTACCGTGTCTGCTTTGGAACCAATACCGAGATCTACACCAGTAATGTTATGGATATTGTTTGGGAGGGCTACTGCAATATTATCCCACAAGGACAATTTAACATAACCCGTATCGCCAGCACTGGCAGGTACTACGGCCAACAAGCCTAGCAAAGTAACAGCTAGTACTAATTTCTTCATGTTTATTCTTTCTCCTGTTTAATGTGAATTAAACTACCTCATCATTATATGTTTTTTACAAAATATGCGCAAAAGTTATTTTTACAAAAATATGGCAGGCTTATTTATTTGCTACAATAATATATATGGTGGAAGATACGTTTTATCAGAATTATGAGGTGCCGGAAGATTTGCGTTTCCGTACGCAGGATATTTTGCGTAACGGAGGGCTGAATTGTTCGGCCAAGTTAGAGCCCAAATATTTTGAAAATATTTTCACGCCGCCTAACCGGATTACGCAGGTGCATGTGGATTTAGAATTTTGGCCCACCGGCAAAGAAATCACGGTGCGTGGTCATGTGTGGGGTAAACGGACCGTCAGATGTGACCGCTGTTTGAAAGAGACGGAACAAGATTTCGATGAAATTTTTTTAGAGACCGCTAGCGCGAAAGCCGAAATAATTGATATAATGTCTTTTGTGCGGCAAACACTTGCTTTGACCGAGGATATTCAGTTTTTGTGTAGTCCCGACTGTAAGGGATTATGCGCTCAATGTGGGAAAAATCTGAATGATGGTCCGTGTGAGTGTAAGCCGGAAATCCTTTCGCCGTTTGCGGCATTAAAAGGAAAATTTAAATAAATTAGACGTGTTTCACGTATAGGAGTAACAAAATGCCTAATCCAAAGAAAAAACATACTCGTTCTCGCAGAGATTTGAGAAGATCTCATAACTCCGTGATTGAAGTGGCCCAATTAGTGGAATGCCCCAACTGCAAAGCCATGCGCCTTCCGCATAATGTGTGTCCTTCTTGCGGGTTTTATAAGGACCGCGTAGTAGTCGCTCAAAAAGCGGCTCAAAAAGAAGAAGCCAAATAATTTCCTATGATTAAGATAGCCCTCGATGCACTCGGCGGGGATTTCGGAGCCAAGCCCAATGTATTAGGCGCCTTAGAGGCGGCTAAAGTGTTGGACGCTGAAGTTATTTTGGTCGGCGACGAAACCGTTTTGCGTCAGGAATTTGCTAATTTAGGATATTCGGCTTTACCGAAAAAGCTTTCTATCGTGCACGCCCCCAATGTGATTGATATGGGGGCGGAGCCCGCCAAAGAAGTTCGTACCAAAAAAGATGCCAGTATTGTAGTATGTGCGGAACTGGTGCACACGGGTAGAGCGGATGCTTTTGTGTCGGCCGGCCATAGCGGAGCTGCCATGGTGGCTGCGCTATTTGGCATGGGACGTATTAAAGGTGTGCTTCGTCCGGCTATTGCCAGCCCAATGCCTACCTACAAGGGCGTCAGTTTGCTTTTAGATGCCGGCGCCAATGCTGATTGTAAACCTATTCACTTGTTGCAGTTTGCGGTAATGGGCTCTACTTATATGCAGAAAGTATTTGACGTGGAGTCTCCCAAAGTGGGGATTTTGTCTATTGGAGAAGAGGAGACAAAAGGAAATATGCTCGTCAAACATACGGTGCCGCATATGCGCGAAATCGGAATCAATTTTACCGGTACAGTGGAAGGCCGTGATGTCAATGCTGGCGAAACGGATGTGATTGTGTGCGATGGTTTCGTTGGAAATATTGTATTAAAACTGGCTGAAGGGTTAGCACGTACTATGATTAACATGATTAAGCGGGAAGTCAAAAAACGCCCGCTCGCTATTTGTGGTGCTTTACTTTCTAAAACAGCTTTCAAAGCAGTGAAAGATCATACCAACCCGGATCAATATGGCGGAGCTCCGCTGGTAGGGGTGAACGGGGTGGCTATTATTGCTCATGGTAAATCCAATGATATAGCCATTTTTAATGCTTTGAAAACAGCTGAAAAATTGGTAAAAAAGAATTTTATAGCCGATGTGGCGGCCCAAATGGCTGCCCTCAAAGATACGTTTGCTCGTATCGAAGAGGATGGGGGACATCATGGCTGATTTTTCTGGACAAAAAGTAGTGGTTACGGGGGCGACGCGTGGGATCGGTTATGCGCTGGC
>JAZNEO010000022.1:0-2438 GCA_045588685.1 Candidatus Avelusimicrobium sp.
TGGCTCACAGAACGACATGGCTACGATCCGACTTCCCTGTGCTTGCAGAAGCCAAAGGGGTTGTTCGCTTGACCGACGTTGTAGAAGGTATTACCTTGCAGGAAGAGCGCAACAAAGTGACGGGTGTTATTGAACGTAAAATTATTGCCAGCCGTATGGGCAAGAAAAACCCGCGCATTACCATTGAAAGCAAAGCCGGTAAAACCAGCTTGCCGTTACCGATTGATACCATCTTGATGGTAGAAAACGGTGAAGAAGTAGAAGCCGGAGATGTGTTGGCCAAGATCGGCCGTGAAGCCGGCGGCACCAAAGATATTACGGGCGGTTTGCCCCGTATTGCGGAGTTGTTTGAGGCCAGACGCCCCAAAAATCCGGCCATTATCTCTGAATTTGAAGGGATTGTGAGCTTGGAAACTTCGCCGAAAGGTTTGATTGAAGTTGTAGTTCGCAATGCGGAAACGAATCAGGAAAAATCCTATAGTATTCCGCAAGGAAAACACTTGGTCGTGTATGAAGGCGACCATGTGGGCGTCGGAGAAGCGCTGACCGACGGAGCCATTGATCCGCACGATGTACTGCGTGTCAAAGGTGAAAAAGAAGCGCAAGAGTTCCTATTAAACGCCATCCAGGAAGTGTACAGACTGCAGGGCGTAACCATCAACGACCGACATATTGAGGTGATTGTACGGCAGATGTTAGGGAACGTAAAAATTCTGGATGAGGGCGATACCCACTTCCTAAAAGGAGAAATTATCAGTCGTGCCAGCTGGTTGCGTGAAAACGCGAAGATGAAAAAAGCCGGCAAACGTTTGGCAGAAGCTGAAATTATCCTGTTAGGTATTAGTAAGGCTTCGTTAGCATCTGAATCATTTATCTCAGCGGCCAGCTTCCAGGAAACAACCAAAGTCCTGACAGACGCCGCTATCACAGGCCAAGTAGATAATTTACAGGGCCTAAAAGAAAACGTAATCGTAGGACATCTGATCCCCGCCGGTACAGGTATTTCGGCCAGACAGATTACCAACGAATTTGAACAAAAACGCAAAGAAAAGAAAGAAACAGGAGAGAAATAGTAATGCCTACAGTAAATCAATTAGTGAAATACGGGCGTGCGAAAGAAAATAACCGCACCAAATCCCCGGCTTTGCAGGCTTGCCCGCAGCGCCGCGGTGTGTGTACCCGTGTTTATACCACCACCCCGAAAAAGCCGAACTCTGCTTTACGTAAGGTGGCCCGTGTAAAATTGACTTCTAAAGTAGAAGTAACCGCTTATATTCCAGGTGTGGGACACAACCTGCAAGAACACTCCATCGTGCTCGTGCGCGGAGGTCGTGTAAAAGACTTGCCGGGTGTGCGTTACCACATTATCCGCGGTGCCTTGGATGCATCCGGAGTAGAAAACAGAAAACAAGGTCGTTCTTTATATGGTGTAAAGAGACCGAAAGCTGGAAAATAAGAGGAGAATTAAGATATGCCTAGAAAAGGTTTAAGACCCCGTGACAGAAGACCGCAGCCGGCTCCGGATTTCAAACACAATTCCGTATTAGTGGCGCGCTTTGTCAACAAACTCAATTTTGAAGGAAAAAAAGCAACTGCTGAACGCATCTTGAACGATACGCTCAACATTATCGCCGAAAAAACTAAAGAAGACGGTGTGGCTGTTTTCAATAAATGTATTGAAAACGTGCGCCCCTTGGTGGAAGTAAAAGCCCGCCGCGTCGGCGGTGCTACCTACCAAGTGCCCACCGAAGTTAAACCCTTGCGCAGCACGTCACTGGCGATGCGCTGGTTGATCGGTGCCGCTCAAAGCCGCAAAGGCCGCCCGATGGCGGAAAAACTCGCCGAAGAAATCATCTTGGGCTCCAAAAAAGAAGGCACGGCTTTCAAGAAACGTGAAGACGTGCACAAAATGGCCGAAGCCAACCGTGCTTTTGCCCATTTCAAATGGTAAGCTGGGACTAAGATATGGCTGAGTTTAAAACCTATCCTTTAAACAAAATTCGTAACATTGGTATTATCGCTCACATTGATGCCGGTAAAACCACTACATCTGAACGCATTTTGTACTACACGGGCAAAGTGCACAAAATCGGTGAAACGCACGATGGCGCTTCCGTAACCGACTGGATGGAACAGGAACGCGAAAGAGGTATTACCATTACTTCTGCCGCTATTTACTGTGTATGGAAAGACTGCCAGCTCAACATTATTGACACTCCGGGACACGTGGACTTCACGGCCGAAGTGGAACGTTCTTTGCGTGTGCTCGACGGTGCTATCTGCTGTTTCGACGGTGTGCAGGGGGTAGAACCGCAATCTGAAACCGTATGGCGTCAGTCTGATAAATACCATGTACCGCGTATTGCTTACATCAATAAAATGGATCGCACGGGTGCTGATTTCTTCCGCTCTGCTAACTCCATTAAAGAAAAATTGGG
>JAZNEO010000023.1:0-2240 GCA_045588685.1 Candidatus Avelusimicrobium sp.
ATTCCTCCTGTTTGTTCGTTTCGGGTGTTACCGGTTCCGGTTGAGAAGATGATTGTGTTTCTGACGATACTGCTTCTGTTTGTTGTTCCATAGTTGTATCAGCGGGTAAATCTTCAAACATGTCTTTGGGCCTTCTGAAAAAAGCATCTGCCGCATCACCAGTGATGTTTTCCGCAGTCAAAATAGCCGGCTCTGCCAGTGGCGGTAGTTTTTCATCAAACGGCAAATCTTCTTGCTTTTCCTGTAGTTGTTTAGCAGCAAACACTTGCAGGTCCGGCAGTTCTGAAATTTTATTGAGTCCAAACACACGCAAAAATTCGTCCGTTGTGCCATATACCATAGGACGACCGATTGTGTCGCGTTTGCCTAAAACACGCACAAGCCCCCGCTCTAATAATTTATCCAACGGAGCAGCCACATCTACCCCGCGAATCATTTCCATTTCGGCGCGCGTAACCGGTTGTTTATAGGCAATAATGGCCAAGGTCTCTAACGCCGCGTTGGACAAACGAGTGGTCATTTTTTCATTATACAGCCGGCGCACCCAGCGGCCGTATTCGGGTTTCGTGCACATTTGATAGCCGCCGCCGATTTCCAAAATACGGATAGAACGGCCGGTGTCTTCATATTCTTTGGCAAGCTGTTGAATGATTTCAAGCACGCGTTTAGCGTTCACGTTTTCCACCACTTCGGCAATACGGGCCGGTTTTAGCGGGCGGTCTGTAATAAACAATAAATTTTCAATAATTTGTTTCGCTTCTTCCGTTTGCAACAATTCTTCCTGTTGTGCATTATTTTCTGCTGCACCTACCACCGGTTGTGCGGGGGTTGAAATTTGTACCGTTTCAGGGGTATCGTGTTCTGACATATAAGCTCCGTTAGGCCGCGTCTCCATGCATCAGTTCGCGGAAATCTTTTTCTTTATTATCGGGGTTTAGATAAATACGGATTTGACCGTCTTGCTCATCTTGGCGGGCCAGTAATTTCTTAATTTTCATCAGCTCCAGCACCGCCATAAAGCACGTAATAATACCGCGCTTTTTCGTTTCCCCTACAAAAATATCATCTAGCAAAATCCATTTCCTTTTCTTAAGCATTCCCACCACTTTTTCCATCTTATTTTCAATGGGAAATTCTTCTATTTTAAGCAGCTCAATTCGTTTGCGTTCATCCAAACGGTCAAAAGCTCTTTTAACCGCGGACAACAAATCAAACAGTTGGATATTAAGCACCTTTTCGCCGTTGTCAAAGATGGGCGCTGACTTGTAAAAATTATCTTTATTCTCTTCTAATTTTTGATCTAAAAATTTGCCGGCTTCTTTATATTTTTGATACTCCAGCAACTTAGCGATTAATTCTTTGGCCGGGTCCGGTCCTTCATTTTCTCCGGTGGGCACTTGAGAAGGGAGCAAACTCTTGGCCTTAATTTGCATAAGCGTACTGGCCATTACCAAAAAATCGCCTGCAATTTCTAAGTTCAACTCCTTCATCACATTGAGATATTCCAAATACTGCTTGGTAATTTCCGATACGTTCACCTCCGCTACATCTAAGTTATCTTTTTTAATCAGATGCAGGAGCAGGTCCATAGGACCTTCAAAAATATTGATATGAACGTTAATCGGTTTTTGACTAATCATATACTATTTCAATTTCATGGCCCGTTTCACTTGTTTCAACGTAGCCGCCGCAGACGCACGTGCCGCTTCGGCGCCTTCTTTGACAATTTGCTGCAATTGCGCTTTATCCTGTTCAAACACTTTGCGTCTGTCAGAAAATGCTTTGAGTTGCGGCTCCATCAGCGCAAACAATTCTTTTTTGCAAGCCACACAACCTAGCGCGCCGGCTTTACATTCTTCACAACGTTTGGCAGCGTTAGGATTATAAATTTTGTGAAATGCGTACACTACACAGCTATCGGGATTAGCCGGATCATTGGCGCGTTTTTTAGTAGGGTCGGTAAACATAGACATCACTTTTTTGCGCACACTTTCCAAATCTTCTCCCAAATCAATGGTGTTATGATACGATTTAGACATTTTATGTCCGTCCAGCCCGGGCACCGATGCTACCGCTGTATAGAGCGGTTTAGGCTCGATAAATACATCATCCACGCCGTAAATTTCATGAAAGCGCCGCACCAAATCCCGCGCAATTTCCAGATGCGCGGTCTGATCTTTTCCCACCGGCACGAAAGCCGCCTTGTGAATGAGAATATCCGTAGCCATCAAAACCGGATA
>JAZNEO010000024.1:0-4981 GCA_045588685.1 Candidatus Avelusimicrobium sp.
GAAAAAAGCAGGCAAAACATGGAAGGCCTGTTGCCCGTTTCACAAAGAAAAAACCCCCTCTTTTACCGTTGATCCGGAAAAAAATTTATTTTATTGTTTTGGTTGCAGTACCGGCGGAGACATTTTTGATTTTCTAATGAAAATAGAAAATCTGCCTTTTAACGAAGCACTGGAAAAATTGGCCACCCTAGCCGGTGTAGAATATAAACCACAGGGCGGTTTTTCCCCTGCCGAACAGCAACGCATCCAAGCCCGCAAAACCTTAGATTTTGCCAAACACTTTTATCATAAAAATTTGATGTCCCTAGGCGGAGAAAGTGCCCGTAATTATATCAAAAGCCGCGGGCTGACCAAAGAAACGACCCAAAAATTTGAATTAGGCCTAGCCAAAAATGATCCTACCGGTTTTTGCAAAGTGGCACTGGCCAATCATTATACCGCCCAGCAATTAAAAGAAGTGGGCCTTTGCTCACTGACCAGCTACGGGCCGCGGGATTATTACCGGGGACGCTTGATGTTTCCTATTCTTAACCAACGCGGAGAAACCGTCGGGTTTGGGGGGCGTATTTTAGGTGATGGAGAGCCGAAATATCTTAATTCTCCCGAAACATTACTTTTTAGCAAAAGTCACGTGTTGTATGGTCTTAATTTTGCAGGGCCCGCCATTCGCAAAGCCGGACGCGCGGTGCTGTTAGAAGGATACATGGACGTGATTGCCTGCCACCAAGCCGGATTTGAATATACCGTGGCCCCGCTTGGGACCAGTCTCACGGCCGATCACGCCCGCTTATTAAAACGCTATACCGATAATGTAGTCGTTTTATTTGACCCGGATGCCGCTGGGATTAAGGCCGCTCTACGCGGAGCACTCATTCTGATTGAGCAAGGGTTGTTTGTCAAAATTGCTTCCTTAGCAGACGGACTAGATCCGGATGAATATATTGCCCAATACGGACGGGAAAAGTTTGAACAGGTGCTTGATCAGGCACAAGATTTAATTGCATTTCACACCCAACTGCAACTGGATTTATATCCGCAACCCTTGCCGGCACAAGCCAAAACATCGATCATCAATGAGCTGACTGAAACATTGCTTAAACAACCGGACCGGATTGTGCGGCGGGAATGGGTGAAATATGTGGCGGAGCAAGTAAAAGTGGACGAAGCGCTGGTTTTACAGCGGTTGCGCACCAAGGAAAATGCGGCTGCGCGGATACAAAAACACTTTCAAACAAATCATCCGCAGCAAGCTCAACCGGCCGCCGAAACTTTGTTAGCTGCGGAAGAAAATTTGGTAAGCTGGCTCTTGCGTTATCCGCAATATGCCACCGGTTGTGAAGCATTGGCAGAACAATTTGACAGCCGCAGGTTAGGGCAGTTGCTCACCGCTCTGTGCCAAGCGGCGGCTCAAAACCCCGATCCAACGGGTTTTACAGAACGGGTCTGTGCCTTGGCACCGGCTCTTACGCAACAGGCAATTCGTTTGTCTTTGACGCAATTGCCCAAAGATTTTCAGGCGCAACGCGACATTGACGCGTGCAAAAAAACAGTAGAAAAAGAAGCACTCCAACGTCAATTAGCCGCCATACGCCAACAAATTAAAACCGCCGGGACCGGGCAGGTACCGGCAGAACTGTTGCAAAAAATGACGCAGTTACAAAACAAATTAAAAAATTAGCGGTAATGAGGTAGACTACAAATGGCAAATTCTGGAAATAAAGGTTTTAAAGATTTAGTAGAAACGGGAAAAGAAACCGGCATGGTTTCATTAGACGAAATTAACCGCTCCTTGTCTTCTAATTCTGCCAGTGCAGAGGATGTAGACGGATTAATGGGGACATTGGAGGACATGGGAATTGCGGTGGTGGATGACAAAAAATTTAAGTCCAGCTCCGACATGAAGGACAGTTCTTATTCAGAAGATTGGTCCGCTGCCATGCCGGATATTTCCAATTCCATCCGCATGTATTTGTCTGAAATGGGCCGCGTGCCTTTGCTCACCCGCGACGAAGAAGTCACCTTAGCCCGCAATATCCGCGAACGGGAACGGGAGCTGCGCAAATTAGTGCTGGAATCTCCTATTACAATGCGCGAAATTTGCAACTGGGAAGAGTTGGTCGATCAAGACGAAATGACGACCAAAGAACTCATGCCGCGCGGAAAACGCACCACCCGCGAACTTAATAACATGCGCAAAAAACTCAAAGAGGCCGCCCAATTTATCGGAAAGCGCGAACAAGAAATCACTAAAATAATGAAAACCTTGCAAGAGGGTAAATTGTCTGAAAAAAGACGCAATTATTATATTGATTCGCTGGAAGCCAAACAAAAAGAAGTAGTTACACGCATTATTAAACTAAACTTAAACCAAAATAAGATTAAACGTCTGACCAACAAAATTAAAAATCTGGCCGACCGCCTCAACGAGGCCCGTACAGACATGGAACGTTTCGATGAATATTTTGGCCCTTATAATACTGTAAGAGCGCTAGTTAATGCTTACAAAAACAAAAAAATTACAGAAAGAGAATTTAAAAAGAAAACCAAATTTTCCTTTGAAGAATTAGAGCGGGCCGTTAACAATATTCAGGCCGTCCGCGCCCGCCATACTCGCATGGTGGAAGCCTTGCCCATGACGGAGAAAGAATTTTTATCTTTCAATGACCGGATTGTGTTTTTTGAAAATATGATTCTGCAAGATAAATTGAAACTCATTAAAGCCAATTTACGCTTGGTCGTGTCTATTGCCAAAAAACACGTCAATTCCAATCTGGAACTTTCAGACTTAATTCAAGAAGGCGGCTTAGGGCTGATGAAAGCTGTAGAGAAGTTTGAATATAAACGCGGATTTAAATTTTCCACCTACGCTACCTGGTGGATTCGGCAGAGTATCAACCGCGCCATTGCCGACCAAGCCAATACCATCCGTATCCCGGTGCATATGAAAGAGTTGGTTTCTAAATTAACCAAAGTAACTAACAAATTCCGCCAGGAATATGGACGGGAGCCGACTTTGGAAGATTATGCCAAAACGATGCGTTTATCCATGGAAAAAGTCAAAAGCGTGCTTAAAATTATGCAAGATCCCATTTCGCTTTCCACCCCGATTGGCGAAGATGAGGATTCCAACTTGGAAGACTTTATTGAAGATAAAAATGGGCCAACCCCCACGGTATCTGCCGCAGATTTCTTGCGCAAACAAGAAGTGGCAGGCGTACTGGCCACTTTATCGGAAAGAGAAGCCAAAATTATCAGCTTGCGTTTTGGTATTGATTCGGGATATCCTCGCACATTAGAAGAAGTGGGCAAAATGTTTAATGTGACACGGGAACGGGTGCGGCAAATTGAAGCCAAAGCCATCCGCAAGTTACGTCACCCCAGCCGCACGAAGATGTTAAAAGATTACCAAGAGTAACAACCAAATACTACCCCCGGCATAGTCGGGGGTTTAGTATCCCAAATAAAAATCTCTCACTTTTTCACTTAGAATATTGTGTTCGGAACCATTGAAGCATTTGCTGGCGCAAAGAATTTTCCTGCTGAGCAGATGCCTGTTTTTGTATTACGCGCCCTAAGCGGTCAAAACGTCTCTGCGGGGCCGTACTGGCTGATTCATCAATCAGTGAAGCCGGGGCGGCATCTGTTACTTCTTGATGAGAATCCTCCGCAATCACCTTTTTTCTTTTGTCCAATTGCAAAACAAGTGTATAAGAAGGTTCTTCCGAAAAACTATCCCCTTCTAAATAAGCTATCTTTCCCCCATTATACTTGGACCAAAAAACCTCTACTGAAGCCTTTTTACTGCCTTTCTTAAATAAAAAATAGTGAGACATTGGATGTACATGCCGTCCCTTACCCAAAGCATATCCAGGCAAGATTCTTTCGAATAATAAGGCTTTGTCCCCTTTGGTAATAAGACGGATTTTACCGCGGTAATTATAGGCATAGTAAATATCTTCTCCTTGCGGACCGCGCGCCTGCACCACTCTCCCCTGCGCATCACGCTGGATGACTGTTTCAGCAAGCAAATCAAATGGGGAAAGTGTTCCTTTGCCTACCCACGGAAACACCTGGCGGGAGGATTGCCGCCCATTATATCTCACCAGCTCCACTCCATAATCCATATCTTTTATCTCAATAGAAATAGGAGTGCGGGAGGCAGGTTTCCCATACGAATATACATCTTTAGACTGGCGGCAAAAACTGCGCCAGCCATATTCATTGCGTTCAGAAGCAATCGCGCGTGTAATATCAATCAAATTGATTAACCCGTCCACATCATCACAAGTCAGGTGGCATTTTCCAAAAAGTTTCCCATGGCACACATTATTCATAATACCGGTTCCTTGTTTGGAGGAAGCATATACAGCATGAGAATTTACATCTGCCGCCGCATCATATTGATCTGATAGACCCAACGAATGCCCGACCTCATGCAATCCTACTTCCTTCGTAGATACCCGAGGAGAATTAAAAAATTGCGCAATGGTAGTGGCGGCATTTTTGCTGGTATTGAAAGGTAAATAAATAACAGGGGGCCGTGAAGGAGTATAGCACCCCAACACCCCTTCTCCCCCACAAGCACGCTCCACCTCTTCCAGCAAAGTAATTCTAAACACGATATCTGCTTGCGACGGATGATCTACCCACCGAATCGATACTCCTCTATCTAATATATCCAACACATCGGAAAACTCTTTTTCACGATGCGCTTTGCGAATCGTATCGGCCGCGTAAGAGAACCATTTCTCATAGAGCCCCTGCACAAGGGCTTGCTGTTCTAACTGCTCTTGTGATTCCGGCCTTTGCACTTGGGCCGGGGCATTCCCTGATGCTTCCGCACCATTACGATATAAAAAAAATCCTTGGTCTAAATACAGCGCAAGGGTTTTGCCTGCCAATATATCCTTTAGTAAAAAACTTTGACCGGGTTGCTTGGCTGGACGCGCGGAAGCTGGCTGTTCCGTCCTTTCAGAAACAG
>JAZNEO010000025.1:0-4905 GCA_045588685.1 Candidatus Avelusimicrobium sp.
GGGGATAAACTAATCATTGGCAAATTCTGCGCGATTGCCAAAGGCGTGGAGTTTGTGATGAACGGCGCGAATCACCGAATGAACTGCGCAACTACTTATCCATTTTATATTATGGGTGGAGATTGGGGCAATGCGTTGGCCCCCGTAACAAAAGAACTTCCCTTAAAGGGGGATACTGTTGTTGGCAATGATGTGTGGATTGGACAAAACTCCACAATACTCCCAGGCGTGCATATTGGCGATGGGGCGATTATTGGTCTAAACAGCGTGGTAACTAGAGATGTGCCACCTTACACCATTGTGGCCGGAAACCCTGCCAAAATCGTCCGCAAACGCTTTGATGATGAATTGATTGACCTGCTACTCAAACTTAAATGGTGGGACAAGAGCATAGAAGAAATCAATGCACTTATTCCGCTTCTCTCTTGTAGTGATTTAGCCAAAGTAAAGCAAGAAATAAAGTCGCTCCTTGCCTAGTGCCACTCTACATACTTTTGGACACTATATCCATAAAAACCGCTTTTGGTGCAAATTTTCTACAATAAGCATATGAGAGCATTCTTATACATTCACGGTAAGGGGGGAAGTGCTGACGAAGCCCATCACTATAGAACGCTTTTGCCAAATGATCAGGTGGCGGGGCTAGACTATCATGCCACAACTCCGTGGGAAACAAAGAACGAATTTCTATCGTGTTATCGTCAACTGGCCAAGCAATACACACATATCAGTGTTATTGCAAATAGCATCGGGGCCTATTTTACTATGGACGCCCTATCGGCGGAGAAAATTGAGCGTGCCTTCTTTATTTCTCCCATTGTGGATATGGAATTACTGATTACCAATATGATGCTTGCGGCACATATCACACCCGGCGAATTGGAACAAAAACAGGAGATCCAAACCCCATTTGGAGAAATGCTCTCTTGGAAATATCTTTCTTATGTTCAAGAACACCCAATTCAATGGAGCACCCCTACGCATATTTTATACGGTGGGAAAGATACACTGACGTCTTTAAAAACAATTTCTTCTTTTGCTCAACGTACCAACGCTTCTCTTACCGTTATGGAAAATGGCGAGCATTGGTTTCACACCGAAGAACAAATGGCATTTTTAGATCATTGGTTCAAACAAAACGTGCTAAAACTCGCGAGATAATTCGAGGGATTACTACCCACTTAAGAGTTTGAAAAGATGTATTGTTATGCTCTTTGGGCAGGCTACTCAAGATTTTTATGATTCGCTTTTAATGCTTTTAAATCTGAGCGAAATTCAAAAATGAGTACGATCTGCCAAAACAGAAAGACCAGTGTCACCATAACATCACACATCCGGTTTTCCATCAGCCCAATCAGCGCAAAAATATAGCATTGTTCCGTCGTCACAAAAAGCATAGCCGTTTCCCATGCAAACATAGTAAATCTTTTATCTATAATTGGAATTAAGCGGTTATTTTCGTCATACACTACGTGGCGGATACGCTTTATTTTGTATGAAAAATACTTCCCTATAAACACAAATGCACAAATCAACACTTGCAGGAGGAGATTGACCCAAATCCATTGTTTCTCACAAATACTATTGGGCACGCCGGAAAAATCATAATCATATTCAATCATCTCCGGAATAGCATCCCAATACAGACAGTAGACGGCTATTTCCACGATGAGCACCACAAACGTGATAATAATGGATACGTAGGTCCGCACTTGAATCCCTCTCAAGGCATTTCCGGATATAAGCAATTTGACAAATTGTATTAATGATGACATTTTGGCTCCCGTTCGATAAAACGTATATATACTATTCTAGAAAAATTAAAAACAAAAGCATAATTTTATCGTAACAATTGCATCGTTGGATTTTTTGGTTGTTTTCTTAAGTATTATGTATAATTATTGAGGAGCAAGCTCAAATATATCACTCAAATAAGGAAGGAGTCTATGAAAAAACGAAACTTATTTATTTTGTGTGCTGTTTTGTGTACAAGTGTTTTGTGCGGTTGCACTGGTTCAAAGTTTATTATGGATAAAAAGACGGACAACTATTCCAGCATGCAGGAATATTCAGAAAGAGATCATTTTTTCTTCTGGGGTATGAGTCGGAAACATGAGCATGATTTTTCCAAAATTTGTCCCAACGGAAAAATTGTTAAAATGACCACAAACAATGATTGGATTGACGAACTCTTAGTATCCTTAACTATGGGTGTTTATTACACCAGAACATTCACCGCATATTGCGCAACAGATCCGATTGCCAACGATAAATCTCAAAATTAATTCCCGATATAGCAGTTTTTAGGGATATTATAAAGATACAAAGTTGGAATTATCTCATATTCATCGAAAACCTCTTGCAAAAAATGCGAGGGGTTTTTATAAGATTAGCGCATCAATGCAGCGTTTTGTCTCGTGCAAAATTTGCGCCACATCTGCGTTTTCAACGTCTAAATTGTCAGCCTTGATACAATGTATCTCTGGAATCGCATAAAACTGCTGGGCCAGCTCCCTTATATAGCCGTAGCCATAAGTATCATTAAAAATAGGCCCACCGGCGGTTGTTACATAGTAAAGTTTTTTTGCTTTACAAAGGCCATAGGGAGCGCCTTCCTTGTTGTAGGCAAAGGAAATACCGACCACATTGATCTATTCAATATAAATTTTTAATAATGCCGGAAAGGATAAATCCCAAAACGGGGCTGCAATTACGATAGTATCCGCCGATGAAAATTCCTTAGCTAACTGAAATAAGGGATGATTAAAATCTCCCTTTTCTGCCAATGCCGTCCGGAGATCAAGCATTTCCTCATTTAACGGTAAAGGGGGGGGTTGTGTAAGATTTCGCTCCTGCACATCGCCATTGAGTTTAGTTAAAAGATAATCCGCAAGCATTTTTGTACGGGAATCTTTTCGTGGGCAAGCATTGATAAATAAAATGTTCATAGACTTATTGTATCACATTACCAGCAATGTTCTTTAATAGCCATTCTATATACTTTTAGGTACTACAATGCCTCAAACATATATGTTTATTCATTTTTCTTTTTTATTTTTACTAAAAAATAAGCGACCAGCATTCCTGTAAGGACTAGACCCAAAGGCCAAGCCATTACCGCCGGCAAATGCAAACACTCCGGCGCAATTAAAAAGTACGTCACGCTTACCGCCGTCATAAAAATGGCCGGCACGAGTGTAAGCAGATAATGCCGCTTTTTTCCATGAAGATACATCGTAGCGGCCCACAATACAATCATCGCTAAGGTTTGGTTAGACCAACTAAAATAGCGCCATATGACATCGTAGGGCAGTTGGCTGATAATCACGCCCGCAAGCAAGATGGGAGCTGTTAAACGTAAGCGTTTTATAAACTGTTTTTGGTCAATTTTGAACCAATCAGCCAGCGTCAACCGGGCCGCACGAAAAGCCGTATCTCCCGACGTAATTGGACAGGCAATTACCCCGATCATCACAAATAAAAGCCCAAAGGAAATGCCGCCCCACTTTAACGGTCCGATTGTTTTTAAGCAAATGTCATAGACGGATCCAGCCTGTCCATTATGTGCTAACATTTCTTGTAATCCGGTCATTAAGCCACCTGTTTTTTCGTAAATGGCACAGCCGGCCGCCGCCCAAATAAGCGCAATAATTCCTTCCATAATCATAGCGCCGGAAAACACTTGGCGGGATTGGTACTCACTGGTAATGCAACGCGCCATTAAGGGTGATTGCGTAGCATGAAAGCCCGATATAGCTCCACAGGCTACCGTTACAAACATAAGCGGCCAAATGGGCAAGTGAGACGGATGTAAATTGTGAAAAGTAATCTCCGGAATAGCATATCCTTGCAAGAACATCCCGCCGGATACCCCTAGGGACATCAGTAGCAAACAAATACCGAATAACGGGTAAAACCGCCCGATAATTTTATCAATGGGCAGAAACGTCGCCAAGAAATAATACAGAAAAATCAGCGTAAGCCAAAAATAGGTATTGATAAAAATACTGTTTGTTGCCACATGTCCCTTAAATAAAAACACCAGTAAATTAGCCGGCCCCACCGCAAATACGGTTCCAACCATCACCAGCAAAATCACGCTAAAAACGCGCATACAGTTTTTAATTTTCGGGCCCAAATAAATACCCGTCACTTCCGCAATAGATTGGCCCTCATGACGCATGGATAAAAATCCGCAGGCAAAATCATGCACAACTCCCGCAAAAATAGTACCCAGTGTAATCCACAAAAATACACTCGGCCCCCACAACGCGCCGGAAATCGCCCCAAACACCGGCCCCAATCCGGCAATGTTTAACAGTTGCACCAACACCATCCGCCAAAGGGGCATCGGCACATAATCCACCCCGTTGGCTAACCGGACGGCAGGGGTTTCGGCCTTCGTTGGGCCGAAAACATGCTCTAGAGATTTTCTCTATGTAAAGTAAGAAAGGATAAGCAGTCCTAAACAAGTAAAAAAACTAATCATAAATGGCTCCTGATTTATTCTACAATTTTCAAAGTAACCCTCGCAGGCATACCAATTACCTCAACACACAAAATCATGCAAATTTCTGCCAATTTGCAGAAGAAAATCAACCATTTGAAATAGTGCCCGAGCATATGCACCATCCAGTCGGTCGTTTTACCTTTGGCAATGAGTGTATTAAGTGCCCAAGTGGCACTCCACATAATATTGGAGCGTGCCTCATAATCTTGCGGATTTTCCACGGCCATTAAGGAGCTGTGTACTACTGAGCGCATAAGTCCTTCGGACAAGTAATCACTCGTATTATCATCCGTACCGGAAAAATACTGCTCGCAAATATGGCTAAAAATATCATAGATACCCGATACCATCTGGCGTTTGGGGAGCGTGAGCGTGAACTTCGGGTTTAGGATAGA
>JAZNEO010000026.1:0-1614 GCA_045588685.1 Candidatus Avelusimicrobium sp.
CATCCCGGCAGCGAGCTGATGACGTTTTTGCACAGGAGCTTTCCCTGCAAAACGCGCGGCAAATGTTCGTGTTAAATAGATTATCCCGGAATATATCATTACATATCTGCACTTTCCAATCGGTTGATATTGCAAATCAGACGCCGTCAATGTAATATAGCATCGGCAAGATAAATTTCAATTTGCGATTTTCTTTTATTTGTAACAATTTTGCAAGGGGATGATGCCAACGGGACGCTTCATCCGGCTTTTGCCGCAACCGCCGCCACACGCCCCTTAAAACGCAAAAAGGAGGCAAAGGCGATTCACAGCGTGGACGGTGGCACGGTGCAGTACATTGGCTGCGCCCACGACAATTGGCAGGTGACCGCACCGGACGGCAAAATTTGGAAGGCGGTCAGCGATAGCAGCCTGATCGACCGCAACAGCAGTGCCGAGGTGGTCACCTCGTGTTTGTCGTAAATGCCCTCACCACTCGATGTTTCTTCTCTCAATTCCCATACGTCATGTGTTAAGCCTCCTTGTGAAATATAAAATATTATAAAAGTCCACACTTCGTAAGATGCCGCTCCAAATGCAACAAAAGACGGTCACCGTTCTTATTTATGGAACTACATAGGACTTTCCTGATTGACGAAAACACTAACTTTTGAGACCTCAAAAATAAAGTGCTGTCCTTTTGTGTTTTGTACCAACACATACTTGAAAGACCTATTTGCATCGGAAATATTAAAATCGTAAAAATCGACCCAATAGAAATACTCATTGCTTGATATATAATCGTATTCGACCCAATAATTGATATTGTCAGAACAGTAACCGGATACTCCTTTTTGCGGTTTGACAAGAATCTCTTTTACCGGGGACATACGATGCTGATACTGTTTTGCTTTTAGCCCCTGCGGAATATTGAATTTTTCAGCAATGTATATGTCAAATATACTGCAACCTATATCTGCAAAAAGGTCACACAAATCCCAGTCCTGATCGACATCAAAGCGATGAGTGAAATCATTCCAAACAGAGTGTAAACATCGCCTGTATTTTTTAAAATCGCTTGTTATATTTTTTAACATTAGCATTGTCTCCGTGTAATCACTCAATCGGTTTATTAGATTTAACTCTTTCCGGGAAGCATGAATATATCATTAAATCCTTGCACATTCCGTTCGGTTGATATTGCAAATCAGACGCCGTCAATGTAATATAGCATCGGCAAGATAAATTTCAATTTGCGATTTTCTTTTATTTGTAACAATTTTGCAAGGGGATGATGCCAACGGGATGCTTCATCCGGCTTTTGCCGCAACCGCCGCCACACGCCCCTTAAAACGCAAAAAAGCGGCAAGATTTCTCCTGCCGCCTGAAGGCGTTGCCGTTTTACTCAAGACCAAAATATTTCTTTTGTTCCTCCCAATTTTCAGGCCAGCTTTTTCGCAGCGTTTCCATTGAAATACTCTTTTTCAAAGTCCCATGCAAAATGGCGTGAATGATTTCCGGGGCAAGCAATGTTAAGCGGATTGTTCGGGCTACATAGGCAGTGTCCTTCCCTACTGCCCTTGCCAGTTCTATGGCGTTGCTGTATGTTCCGGAGTCAATAAGTTCCTGCCAGCG
>JAZNEO010000027.1:0-2108 GCA_045588685.1 Candidatus Avelusimicrobium sp.
ATCAATGGATGATGTGGCTATGACCAAAGACGTGGCCCGTGCGGCTGCTTTGTTTGGCATCACCGTACATGATCACATTATCATTGGGAAAGGCGAGCACTACAGCTTAAAAGCCAACGGAAAAATTTAGGCTCATTTTCCACAAACTTCTTGCAGCAGAAGTATTACAGCTTTGTTACTAACATTTCCATTAATTTGCGACGGCGAAATTTGCGGGCGGCGGCTTGTAGGCCGTCTGCGCGGACGGTTTCGCTGATGGTCAGTGTGTGCCCGGCGTGTTGTTCGGCCCATTCTTGGGCTGTTTGTTGAGCAGGCATGTCAGCCGGAACAGGTATTTCTAACTGTTTGAAAACGTCTTGCATACGGGCGGTAGCGCTTACCACCAGCCCGTTACCAAACGGGCGAATATAGGCGGGGAAAAAATCATATTCATCTTCAATTTCGCCCACCAATTCTTCAAAAATATCTTCTAAAGTTAAAATGCCGGTAATTTGGTCGTGATCCGTGACTAAACAAATGTGTTGTTTGGCTTTCATGAGTTGTTGCAACGCGGTCGAAATAAGCGTGTCTTCATCTAGGTGCATAATCGGGCGCAGGATAGAACGTGTGGTAGGAGACGTGCCGGCGGCCGCGGTTTTGGTAGCGTTAAAAATATCTTTGAAATTTAAATAACCAATAATACTTTGGCGGTCATCCGGCTTTTCATATACCGGAAAACGGGTGTGCATATCCAAATGTGCTTTGACAAAAGTGTCGGCAATAGTATCTTGTGCATATAGCATATATACTTGCTCCAGCGGCACTTGGATTTCTTTGATTTTTCGTACGCAGAACTGCGCACTGGAAAGCACAATTTTTTCTTCCGCTTGGGTAAATAAACGGGAGTTGGATGCGATAGACACTGCCGCCCGTAAGTCTGCCAGAGCGGCCTTTTGTGCCGTTTTAGGATCGGTATTTTTGCGCAAGGTTTTTTGGGTTAAAAACCCAACTATACTTTCCATAATGCGTACCAGCGGAAATAAAAAATTATACAGATAACGCATATAAGGGGAAAGACATAAAATGACCCATTCTTTATTTTTCAGAGCGAAAGTTTTGGGGGTCAGCTCCGCAAATACGATGGTGACAAAACTTAAAGGTAATACTACCAGTACTACGGATAAAATATGAGCCAGATGATGGTGTAAATGTAATGTATTTTGCAGCCAAGGAGTAAAGAGTTTATCGGCATCAGCTCCGCCTATGGCTGCGGCAATTGCACCGACTAACGAAATACCGATTTGAATGGTGGCCAAACTGCCTTCTATATGATCTTTCATGTAGAGAGCACTTTCGGCGCCTTTCTTTTTTTCTTGTACTAAAATAGACAATTTTGTGCGCGCAACAGATGCTAGTGCCATTTCATAAGCAGCCAGCAACGCATTAAGTAGCAGCATTAATACGATAATGAATAAAGCCATCATATAAAGTGAGTTTATCAAATATACGCTAACCCTTTCAAAGTGTTATCGTTTTTGGATGTTCTATACTAAAACAAATGACTGGGGAAAAGTAGGTAATACTTTTAAATAAGAAAGAGTGAGATCACGCAAAATCCGAAGAAAAAAGCCGAGGATGGGAATCGAACCCACAACCTACGGTTTACAAAACCGTTGCTCTGCCAATTGAGCTACCTCGGCATAAAACTATGCTTTATCATATCAAATTTTGGGCTCCTTTCACAAACTAAACAAGAAGATTTAGTTGTTCGGGAAACTGTTTTTGCTACAATAACACTATCTCATTGCGGGGAATGGTTATGAAAAAATGGTTAATTTTAGGATGTATATGTTATGCTGTGGCCGGTTGGGCTTCGCCGGCAGTATGTGATGTCAAACAAGAAATACCGCTTAAGTTAATGGAGCAGGAGCTAAAACGCAGTTTTACGGTTTTAAAAAAACAGAAGCCTCCTATTTACTATTTATCTTATACGTACCAGAAGGGGGAAAATGAAGGCGTTTCGGTGGAACTGGGCGGAGTGGTCCAACAATATCATACCTATACGTCAAGCGCAGAGGTAAGTCGGATCGTAGCCATGTCGTTCTGTGAGCCAAGGAGTTGGTTTTCCT
>JAZNEO010000028.1:0-1917 GCA_045588685.1 Candidatus Avelusimicrobium sp.
TCGTAACTTCCACCCGTCGTCATTCCCGAAACTCTCCCGATGTCATCCCCGAAATTTGTAATCGGGGATCTCGTCCTTATAAACAAGAAAGCGGCTGAGATTCCCGACAAAGACACTCGGGAATGACAAATTGGCTGTTTATTTTTTGGGCCGTTTTCTCGTTGTAAAATAAAAAAAGCTTGACTTGTTTTTTTTTTTTTGCTACGATTTTCTTATGCGCTGAAGTGTTGAAGACACTTTTGCCGTTTACGCACAATTTAGCGGTGTTTTTGCGCCGTTAAAGCATGGTTTATTTTTCGATGAGAACAAATGAAAAAAGGAGGTTGTATATGTGGTTAACAAGTAAGCGAGCATTTACGCTCATTGAGTTGTTAGTAGTAGTTTTGATTATTGGTATTTTATCGGCGATTGCCTTGCCGATGTATGAAAATGCAGTCAGAAAATCCCGAGTGGCAGAAGCTATGGTGGTCTTGAAACAATTTACAGATGCCCAAGATATATATTTTTTAAGTTCTGAAGATACGGGAGATTATTCTATGGATTTTTGGAATAATGTTTTGGATATTAAAATTCCTGAAAGCACAAAGAATTGGGTATTTTTTAACGATACTTGCACGTTTACAACCCCACCTTATTGTAGTAATGGGGCAACTCCTCAATGGGAAAGTGGATATCATATCTATTATCTTAATGCACGTCATATCCAACCCACTTATGCTGGACATTTTATTTGTGCAGATGATGAAAAAATTTGTTCGAAATTGGGAAAACTTCCTTCTAGTGAATTAGATGATTATGAAGGCGGTTGGTATATAATCCAATAAGAAAGTATTTTTTGCTATACTATATCTATCTCTACACCCCTTGCCCAATTTAGTGATGCAAGGGGCTTTTTATTTGGTATAATAAAGAAGTAGTCTATAAACATAAAATTAAAATAAGGAGAAGGTTGGACTCCGGCTCGGTGTCTCCTAAGGTGATGGAACACTTGGTCGCTACAGTTTTCAACCTAAGTGTAAAATAAGATGGTACTCTCAATGCAAGAAAGAAAAGACATTATCGGCAAATTCCAAACCAGCGCCAATGATACCGGCTCTGCGGCGGTACAAATTGCCTTGATTACGGAACGTATTGCTTACATTTCCAATCACTTGAAAGCCAATCCGAAAGATTTTGCGGGTGAACGCGGTTTGAATAAACTCGTCGGACAACGCAAACGCTTATTGGCTTACTTGAAAAAATCTGACTTTGAAAAATATCAGCAACTTACCAAAGAACTCAAATTGAGGAAATAATCGTAATGGAAAATTTCAACCACAAATTTGACATCCACTCGTTGGATGTGGAAGTTGGCGGACAAACCATTAACTTGCAAACCGGCCTGATTGCCAAACAATCAGACGGTGCAGTGATGGTTACCCTGGGCGATACAAAAGTGTTAGCCACCGCGGTGAGCACCAAAGAACAAAAGCCGGGCTTGTCCGACTTTATGCCCTTGACCGTCAATTACAAAGAGCGCACCTATGCCGCCGGCAAAATCCCGGGCGGATTTTTCAAACGTGAAGGGCGCGCCAGCAAAAAAGAAACCCTTTGCTCCCGCATTATTGACCGCACCTTGCGCCCGGTATTTCCGGAAGGTTTTGCTTGCGAAACCAACGTAACGGCCATGGTGCTTTCCTACGATGAAGAGCACGGAGCCGATATTATCAGCGTACTGGCTTCCTCTGCGGCGTTAGTGATTTCTTCTATTCCGTTTAATGAGCCGGTAGCCGCTGTGCGCATTGGCCGCATTAACGGGGAATATATCGTCAACCCGACCAAATCCCAAGAAGAAGAATGTGATATGGACCTCGTAATTGCGGGTTCTGCGCAGGGGTTACTGATGGTAGAAGGTGGTGCCAAAGAAGTAGAAGAAGA
>JAZNEO010000029.1:0-2830 GCA_045588685.1 Candidatus Avelusimicrobium sp.
TTTTAGTGGAAAACAAGGATATTTTAGTCCCAACTAGCTGGTAGGCCTTTTGTCCTTTTTTGTTTTTCTAAATTTTTACTTATTTCCCTTTTTATGCTACTATAAAGAAAACCCTTGGTGAGGTACCATGTTTAAAAAAATAGACCCTGTTGCGTATGCTCCCATTAACAATGCCTGCCTTTTGATTTTGGCAGGTACGGCGCTAACGTGGATATTGGTGTATGCCAAAACCATTTTAATGCCCTTTACCATTGCGGTATGTTTAGCTATGGTACTTAACACCATCGCCCAATGGATGAAACAACACTGGAAAGTACCCTATTGGCTGGGCGTACTGATAGGAATTGTTCTCTTTTTAAGTGCTGCCACTTTGTCTATTATCTTTGTGTCTAACTCTATTTATTCTTTCATAGACGGATTAAATAATTACACCGATAAACTCAATGCTACTTTGGCTTGGTTTGTGGAAATGGCACAAAAAGCCGGTGTTAAAATTAATGACCAGTTTGTCTCTGAATCCTTAAGCCGTCTGCCGCTGTTTAATATGGTGCGCAGTATGGGCGGTATGGTTGTTTCCTTTATCTCTAATACGGCACTTGTTTCTCTGTTTTTAATCTTTCTTTTTATGGGGCGTTCTTCTCAAGAAAAAAACACGCTCACCTCATCTATTGAAAAACATATCTCCTTTTACCTGATTATTAAATTACTGGTGTCTTTGCTGGCCAGTTTGGTAACGTGGTTAATCTTAAAAGCTACCGGAGCGGAGATGGCCGGTATGTTTGCGGTGTTAACCTTAGTGCTTAATTTCATACCGAACATTGGCCCCTTCATCGCCACGTCGTTGCCTATGCCGGTACTGTTTTTGCAATATGGGTTTGATTGGCATATTATTGCCGCTATCCTGTTACTAGCTACCGCCCATTTTATCATCGGAAATATATTGGAAACTAAGTGGCTGGGCAAGGGTATGGATTTGAACCCGCTGATTGTGATTGCCTCTTTAATTTTTTGGGCACTTGTTTGGGGCGCGATGGGAGCCCTGTTGGCAGTACCTTTGACTTCTATTGTAAAAATGATTTTACAACGCAGCGAACCGACTAAACCCTTTGCGGAAATTTTGGCCGGACGGTTGCCTTTTAAATAACTATGAAAAAAACTTCTCCCTGGCTGTATATTCCTTCCGCTTATTTTTTGGAAGGAATTCCGTATATTGTAATTAACGCCGTATCTGTGGTGCTTTATGCAGATCTCGGTTATGCTAACGACCGGCTTGTTTTTTGGACCAGTTGGTTGTACTTGCCTTGGATTTTAAAAATGTTTTGGAGCCCGCTGGTAGACAGCCGCAGCACCAAACGCCGCTGGATGCTCGGGGCCCAAAATGCCATGGCCGCTATTTTTCTGTTAATGGCGCTTTTATGTGCTTGGAACGTGTGGACCCATCCGCACACGTTGGCCAATATGACCTTTTTTACCGCGTCGTTATTTGGTTTTTTGGCGGGAGCTTTTATATCGGCCACCTTGGATATTGCTACCGATGGTTACTATCTATTTGCCCTTACGCCCAAACAACAAGGTTATTTCGTAGGAATTCGTACTATTTTCTATCGCTTTGCTATGATTTTTGCCAATGGTATGTTACTGGCGGGCGCCTTTCAACTTTGCAAAAGCACAGACTCCAAACGAATGGTTTGGACCTTAATTTTTGGGTTCTTGGCGTTTCTATTTGCCGCGCTGGCTAAATGGCACAGACACATTACGCCCGTGCCGCCTACAGACGGCCCTGCCATCACGCAACACAATATATGGGCCGACGCCTTCAAAACCTATTTTACGCAGAAAAATATCATTTATATCTTATTATTCATCCTGTTATACCGGTTGGGCGATGCGATGCTTGAAAAAATCGTTCCGCTGTTTCTAATCAAACCGGTGGGAGAAGGCGCCATGGGGCTTTCCATGCAAAGCTACGGATTAATTAAAGGTACGCTTGGACTGGGAGCTATTATTGCCGGTAATTTAGCGGGCGGATGGCTCTTGGGACGTTTTGGGTTTAAGAAATGTATTTGGCCGTTTGCCATGGCAATGGTACTGCCTAACTTTTTCTATGCTTATATGGGCTTTGCACGCCCGAGTTTGCCTTGGGTAGCTACGCTGATTACATTAGAAAATTTTGGGTACGGACTGGCTATGATGGCTTTTTCCGTTTTTGTGATGTACATTTCTCAAGGAGCGTATAAAACTTCCCATTACGCTATCTCTACCGGTATTATGGCACTAGGAATGATGGTACCGGGAATGATGTCAGGCAAATTGCAAACAGTACTGGGATATGAGCATTTCTTCTTAGTAACAGCACTGATTAGTTTGCTCACTTTTGCCATTGTACCTCTGGTATTGCGCATCCAAGCATTAGACGAAGCAGAAAAAATGTTTCAGGCAGAGGCCAAGAAATGAAAAAGCTCCCTACGGAGTCTATTAATCCGCGCACAAAAAGACTGGACGTCAGTTCCGCCCAACAAATGGCTCGGCTTTTCCACGCCGAAGATTTGTTAGCGGCGCGTGCGGTCAGTAAGGCCGCTGCCGCTATAGCACAAGCTATAGAACGCTCGGCCAGCACCTATTTAAGCGGACATAAAATTATTTTTATCGGAGCCGGCACCAGCGGTCGTCTGGGCGTACTGGAAGCGGCAGAGTGCGTACCTACTTTTGGCACGAAACCATCTGAAATTATCGGTATAATTGCCGGGGGCAAACCGGCTATGTTTAAGGCCCAAGAAGGAGCCGAAGACAATCGCCGTCAAGGTAAAAAGGATATCCTTAAAATAGTTAG
>JAZNEO010000030.1:0-4824 GCA_045588685.1 Candidatus Avelusimicrobium sp.
GCCGGTACTTTGACCAACAATGCTGCTATCACTGGTGCTTTCACCAATGACAGCGGTACTGTAAATAACGAAGCCGCTATCACCGGCACCATTATCAATAACAGCGGTACTATTAATTCTACCGCTACCAACTTGGTCGGCACCGTAACCAGCGATGGTACCTTAAACATTGCCGGCGGCGAAGTGCAAGATGCTATTGACGGTATTGGTACGATGAATATTACCGATGACTTGATCAATGCTCAAACCATTGCTCAAGACACCGTAAATAACAGTGCCAATATGACCAACAGCGGTGCTATCACCGTCACGACCGAGTTTAACAACAGCGGTGTGGTAGATAACACAGCTGCTATTACCGGTCCTATCACCAACAGCGGTACCATTAACTCTACCGCTACCAACTTGGTTGGTGCCATTGACAACGACGGCACCTTGAACATGGATGGTGGTGATGTACAAGCTGATATCACCGGTACAGGTGATATGAACATTACGGCTGACTTGACCAACAGTTTTGCTATCGCACAAGCCAATGTAGTCAACGAAGCTAACTTAACTAACGATGGAACGATTACCGCTGACGATATTGATAACAGCGGTGTCATTACCGGTGCGGCTGCTGATTTAGTAGCCAATAATGCAATCAACAACAGCGGTAGCTTGGTGTTTGACGCTGCTTCTACCGGCGCCAGCAACATTACCGGAGCTGGTGATGTGCAAGTAACCGCTGACACGACTTTAACCGGTACCAACGATTTTACCGGCGGTACCTTAATTGACGGTGCGGACTTAACCGTAGCCGGTCAAAACAATATCGGTACAGGTGATGTGAAGTTTGCCAACGACGGCTACTTAGTAGTAACCGACGCCGGTGAACTAGCCAACACCTTGCTGGGTAATGCGGCAACTGACAATGTCAACATTGAAAACGCCGATGCCTTAAGCTTGACCGGTACCATCGGTGCCGCGGCCGACTTCCATAAAGCCGGCGCAGGTGATATGACTTTCACCATGGCTTCCAACGCCTACACTGGTAACACTTATGTAGACGAAGGTAAGTTAATCGGTAACACCGGCAACATTAATAATGTAGTTAACGGTGCGGCCGGTACCACGGTAGAATTTAATGATACTACCGATGCTGAGCTCAACGAAATCAATACGTTAGGCACCTTCGTACAAAGCGGCAGTGCAGTATTAAACGTCAAGAATAATGCTTTCACCGCTGCTCAAGCTGATATTAATGCAGGTACGTTTGCTGCCAACCGTGCTTTAACCGCGACCGCCATGAACATCAACAATGGCGCCACCTTACGCGGTAACGGCAATATCACCGGTACCGTCAATGTGGCCTCCGGCGCTACTTTAGCCCCGGGTAACAGTATTGATACCTTGACCATTACGGGTGATTTGAACTTGGCTTCTGGTAGCACAACAGCTATTGAAATTAACGAAACTCCCGCCAGCGATAAATTAGTTGTAAGCGGTAACACCAATATCGCCAGCGGTGCCAACTTAACTGTTGCCAACGAAAACGGCCGCTACTTCGAATGGGAACGCTTTGACATTATCGAATCCGGTGCGGTATCGGGTGAATTTACCTATGATGGTACTGTCACTAATTACGATGCCAGCCGTATCGATGTAGAAGTAGATTACAGCGACCCGACCAAAGTAGCCTTAGTTGCTAAACGTAAAGCTACCGATTATGCTGACGGTGCTGCTCCGGCCGCAGCGGGTGATTTGTCTCGCAACCAACATGAAGTAGCCAAAGCGGTGGATGCGGTATCTACCGGATTCGGTGGCGATATTACTAACGCCTTATTACAATTAGAAGAATTGGGCGGCTTGAACCCTGAAAATGTAACATTAATTAATCCGGGTTCTAACTTCAAATCCGCATTAAATGATATGAGCGGTGTGTTGTATGCTAACAGTGCTTTGACCACCTTGTTCAACGCCAAGACTGCTCATGTATATGACCGCATTGCTAAACGCAATCCGTCTGCGGGTAGCTGCCCCACCTGCCATGACAATGTGTGGGTAGAGTACTACAATCAACACGATAAAGTGTACGCTGATGACAATTCACCGCACTTTACCAATAACATGAGTGGCGTATTAGTAGGCTATGATCGCTCTTCTGAAGAAGTATTGTTAGGTGTTTACTCCGGTTTTGGCAAGAGTGACTTGCGCCAAAGCAGTGACAACATGGACGTAGAAGATACTTCTTTGGGTATCTATGCCGGTTGGAGACCTGGAAACTGGATCTTCAAAGGAACCTTGTTCGGCGGTTATCAATCCTATGAAGGCGATAGATCTATTGCTTACATGGGTCGCACCGCTCACGGTGAGTACAAAGGTTGGAACTTGGCTATGGACTTAGAGGCCGCTTATAACGTGCCGGTGTATAGCTGGTTGAACGTGAAACCCTTCGTGGGCGCGTTAGGTAACTATGCTCACCAACAATCTTTCACCGAAACCGGAGCGGGTGCTTTGAACCTCCATGTCGAAAGCAAAGACTTGTTCAATACACAAGCCCGCGTCGGTGTCCAGTTCGACGGTAAAGTGAAAAACAGACTCAGCTGGTATGGATCTGTGGCTGTCAAACAGGTCATCGGTAACGACTATGCTAAATTGCATATGTCCTTGGGCTTGCCGGGCACCCGCATGGAAATCATCAGTGCTGAACTGGGTAGAACCTATTTCAGCAGCCAAGTGGGCTTGAACTACGCGCTCAACAACAACTGGAGCCTGTTCGGTAACGTGGACTTGGGTCTCAACAACAAATCCACCAACTGCTACGGCAACTTGGGTGTAGCGTATACCTGGTAAGGCAAGGAGATGATTGAAATGAAAAAACTTTTTGTATTGTTAAGCTCCGTTTTAGTGGCAGGATGTTTCGTCTGCCACAAAGGAGCTGACACAGAGAAAAAAGAAATTGTAGAACAACAAGTTCGCGTACAAGAAGAGGATATAATTACCCGTCATTCTTTCCCTGAATTGGCTAACTTTGAATTCGACAGCAAAGTAGCCCAAGCAGATATGGATAAAATGACGGAACTAGATCAAGACATTAAAGCCCATCCGGAAGCTATTATCGTGGTAGAAGGGCATACAGATAATGTCGGTTCTGAAGAATACAATAAAGACCTGTCTTTGGAACGGGCTCGTGCAGTGGCGGCTATCTTAGAACAGCAAGGCTATCCGAATTCTATCCGTATTTACGGAGCCGGATATAGCGCGCCGATTGCGACCAACGAGACGGACGAAGGTCGTGCTAAGAACCGCCGCGTAGATGTCTTGCTTGTGAAAAGCGACGAAGAATAAGTAGTAAAATTTGTTTGCAAAGACTCCTTAAGTTTATGCTTAGGGAGTCTTTTTTTGTCTATATAGGGTAAGAAATTAACCCTTGGCTATGAAATCCCCTTGCGTCCATAAACCAATTTTGTTACAATATAAATAGAAGCAGCGGATAAGACACTGCAAAATGATTTGCAAGTTGGCTGCTTTTATTGATAAAATATCAATAGTAGTAAACAGATTTGAACGTCAACCATGATACCTTCGTCGGAGAACGGCGGATGAGGTATCTATGGCTGTCGTTTTCTCGCCTAAAAAATACTTTTCAGACGAGAAATCAGACGGTAAAATAGACGTTTAAAAACAGGCAATAAAATGAACCTGACGAAAGAACAGAAAAAACAAAAGTCGCAAGACTTATCTACTGAAATCACGAATGGCGGTACCATTTTCTTCACGGCCTATCAAGGCTTGAAGTTTGTGGACATGGCTGATTTAAGAACGAAGCTTGCCCCCACCGGAGCCAAATTCCGCGTGGAACGCAATACGATCTTGGACCACGCTATGCGCCAGGCCAAAATTGAAGGAGCCGATGCAAAGCTCTTCCAAGGGCCGACCGCTGTGGCCATTGGCGGCGATGTAGCCGCGGTAGCCAAAGCACTCGTTGATTTTCAGAAGAATCAAGCGGCTTTGAAGCTTAGAGCTTGCTATTCCGACGGCGTATGGTACGATGAGGCACAAGTAAAACAATTAGCTACCATTGGCAGCAAAGAAGAAAACTTGTCCAAATTGGCCGGTGCGTTGTACAACGCAGTTGCCCAATCGGCTCAAGTGCTCCAAGCTCCGATCCGGGATTTTGCCTACGTTATTAAAGCTTTGGAAGACAAGCAGAAATAACGGATGTGGCGTAGCCGTGGGATAATTCCCTATGCTGGCGCCAACGAAACGGAAGTGATTTTGAAAATTTAGAGCGAGTTTGGGGTTTCTCCGCGACGCGGAATAATGCAAGTTATTTGAGGAGCGGAAAAACCCAAAATTGCCGAAATTTACAAAATTGTACGGCCATTAAAAACGAAAGTTTGCAACGGCCGTTGCCGTTAAGGTAAAGTCCAAACCCGCCATAGAGCGGTAGTAGCCCCGCAAGGGATAAAGGTACGGGCTTAACTCGGTTAAGCAGAAGGCCGCTACTCTAGAAATAAAAGGAAAAAATAAAATGGCTAAAATGACCAAAGATGAATTAGTAAATGCTATCGCTGAACTCACCGTTTTGGAACTCTCCGAACTCGTGAAAGCGATTGAAGAAAAATTCGGTGTAAAGGCTGCTGCTCCTGCTGTAGCCGTTGCTGCTGCTCCTGCTGCTGCCGGTGCTGCCGCTGCCGAAGAAAAAGATGAATTCAATGTTATGTTGACCGCTGTTGATGCTGCCAAGAAAATCGGCGTCATCAAAGTAGTGCGCGAAATCACCGGCTTGGGCTTGAAAGAAGCCAAAGACTTGGTAGAAGGCGCTCCTAAAGCCGT
>JAZNEO010000031.1:0-3248 GCA_045588685.1 Candidatus Avelusimicrobium sp.
GGTTATGTCTAACCGTGCCAAAAGCCAAGCGGCTGTCAGCCGGGCCACGTTTCTTGGATTTTTGGGTTGTTTAGTAATTTATATCGGCTTGTCCGTGTTGCCGTTTGGATTTTTGACACAAGCCGAAATTGCCGCGGTAGCCAATCCTTCTACCGCCGGAGTTTTGGAAAAAGTAGTCGGTCCGTGGGGCGCGTGGCTGATGAATATCGGGCTGTTAATTGCGGTATTATCCTCGTGGCTGGCGTGGACGATGATTACAGCGGAAATTCCGCAGGCGGCGGCACAAAACGGCACGTTTCCCAGACAATTTGCAAAAGAAAATGAAAACGGTGCGCCGAGTGTTTCTTTGTGGGTCACGAGCATTTTGATGCAACTGGCTATTTTACTCGTGTATTTTTCCAACAATGCGTGGAACACGATGCTTTCTATCACGGGCGTAATGGTATTGCCGGCGTATATTTTCAGCACGGCGTATTTATGGAAATTGGTGGAAGACGGCGAGTATGCCAAAATTGCCAAAACCGGCCGCGCGGGGGCACTATTTACCGCCACGGCGGGTACTTTGTACGGTTTGTGGCTGGTGTATGCGGCGGGCGTGAAATATCTGTTTTTAGCAGTTATTTTCCTCGCGGCGGGTGTGCCGGTGTTTATCTGGGCGCGCAAACAGCAAAACGACGGAAAGCGTATTTTTGCCGGAAATGGCGAAAAATGTTTTATGGGGCTTTTGGTGCTATTTGCATTGGTAGCGATATATGTATTTAGCCGCGGCCTTGTGAAGATATAAGCCTAAATCCATGGGGAATAAAGTAGTACGACAAACGCCCAAGGCAAATGCCTTGGGCGTCTTTGTATATACAAATAAATTATAGTTCTGTATCAGCGTATTTCCAACCTTGTCCTTCATACAGTTTGCAAACTTTGCGTCCGATATCAGTCCCTTGTGTGATACAAGAATTGTACCAACCATTCACGGGAGAATCTTCATTGTAGTAGTCTGGATATGACGTAGAACGGAATACGTATAGATCATGATTTTCGCGTCTATATGCTTCTATGTTTCCACCATCACCACCGATATTTAATCCATAATAAAAATTTTTTGTTTGATAAGAGCTATTACCATAAACCCATGTTCCACCGGATAATTCCACATTTGCAAAATCTGTGTAATATATACTGCCACTACTTGGCAATCCGTTTTCCATAATATACAGTTGCATCTGCTGCTTAATGGTAGCAATGTTAGTCATTGCTTCTGCGGCACGGGATTTTTCCACCGCCAAGGTATATTGCGGCAGGGCAATGGCTGTTAATATCCCAATAATGAGTACGACTACTAGTAACTCAATGAGAGTAAACCCTACACACCCTGTCATCCCCGAAATTTGTAATCGTGGATCTCGTCGTTTTTCAAATAAGGCTGAGATTCCCGACAAAGACATTCGGGAATGACGTCGATTTTTATTTTCCATATCCATTCTCCTTTTTTCTGTCTTTGGAAAAAATCATACAAAAAAACGGCCGCTATGTTTGAGCCTTTTCAGCTAACCCAAAGCATAACAGCCGTGGTTTGCCGTCATTGCTGACGGCAAACGCTCGGCACTAAACAGCCGGGTAATTAGTCCGTCTATTTAGTGCCTCATAACGAGCTGTCTTTGGAGCTGAAAAGTGCCTTTGGGTTCCCAAAAGCTCTCCGTATTCTGCACACGGTTCCAAAAACAGTATCAAATTGTAACAGGCGGTTTAGGCCTGTGTCCTATCTCTAAACTCCTTGCGTTTAGATAATCATATTATAACTGATTTTTCACGCTAAAAACAGGGGCGTTTTTTATATAATAAACTCTATGAAGAATGGTTTTACACTTATTGAACTTTTAGTCGTTGTTTTAATCATTGGTATTTTATCGGCTATTGCTTTGCCACAATACCGCAAAGCTGTGGAGAAAAGCCGTGCGGCCTCGATGCTGTCTACTATTTATGCCATGCGTCAGGCACTCGATGAACAAATTTTAATCAATGGTTCTCAGGCGGAAGATATTAATTTCGTAGGGGACGGACATGACGGGAAGGACCATTTTTTAAGTGCCACGGTCAATTGTACGCTGGAATCAGATAATAGTTGTTATGACCAATATTTTCGTTATGGAGTATGGTGTAGTGAAGAGATTGGTTGCTTTGTAGGAGTAGTGCGAGTAGTAGAAGGAAATGTGGATGAGAATGATTACAGTATGCTTTCGCGTAAAGTATTGACCGCTTGGAACGATTATCCTATCGGCGTGTGGGAAGGAATCTGCATGGCCCACTCGGATATAGGATATTCGGTTTGTAAGAGCTTGCAATCTCAAGGATGGCAGTTGTACGATGAAAGACAATAAGGAAGACAGCTTTCTCCCCCCTTTTTACCGCGCGCTTAAAAATTACGCTAAGCGTAAGCCCGCGTTGTGGAGTACGCCCGGTCATGCCAGCGGAAACGGTCTAAAAGCGTGCCCCGCGGGAAAAGATTTTTATGAATTTTTCGGGCATAATCTTTTTCAGTCTGATATGTCCAGCAGTGTAGAGGATTTGGGCTCTCTTTTAGAGCACGAAGGGGCCCCTGCCGAAGCTGAGAAACGCGCCGCCGAAGCCTTTGGCGCCGATACCACGTTTTTTGTGTTAAACGGTACGTCCACCGCTAATAAAGTAGTCTTTTTTGCCACGGTTAAACCCGGCGATTTGGTGCTGGTGGGGCGCAATTGCCATAAGTCTATCATCCATGCCATTATTATGAACGAGGCCATTCCCGTTTATTTAACGCCTAAACCGTGCTCGTACGGAATGATCGGCCCGATTGATTTTAGTCAATTAACCAAAGAAAGCATCCGCGCCAAAATTGCCGCCAGCAAATTAACCACCAACCCTAAAGCGGCTAAAGTGCAATTAACCGTGATTACCAACTCGACCTACGACGGAGTGATTTATCACGCGGATAAAGTAAAGGCCCGCCTGGCCGATTTAACCCATTTTTTGCTGTTTGATGAGGCTTGGTACGCCTACGCAGCCTTTCATCCTTTTTATGAGGGGCGGTATGCGATGGCACCGCGCGCCCGTCGGCGTATGCAGATGCCGGCCTTGTTTGCCACGCAGTCCACGCATAAACTGCTCTTGGCATTTTCGCAATGCTCTATGCTTCATTTCCGGCAGGGCTCCGGCCCGCAAGAATTGGACCCACAAGGGTTAGTAGAGGCCAATTTAATGCACGCTAGCACATC